>NZ_JBFTNF010000001.1:0-227137 GCF_056397345.1 Cupriavidus sp. 05N38 | reverse complement strand
GGCGCAGGCGCAGGCGTTGAGCGTGCCGCCATGGTCGCGCACGCCCGGCGAGCCGGTGTTGTGGCGCGCCTACGGCCAGCCCTCGGACTTCGAGAAAAACGTGATCCGCCGCAACCGCGGCGCGGCACCGATGCCCGGCGCCAACTCGTCGATGACGCCGCTGCAGGACCTGCGCGGCATCATCACGCCGACCGGGCTGGTGTTCGAGCGCCACCACGCCGGCATCCCGCTGATCGATCCGGCGCAGCACCGGCTTGCCGTGCATGGCCTGGTCGACCGGCCGCGCATCTTCACCATGGAGGACCTGGTGCGCCTGCCTTCGGTGTCGCGCATCCATTTCCTGGAGTGCTCGGGTAATACCGGCCGCGAGTGGCGCGCGCCCAGCGCCTCCTCGGTGCAGCTCAGCCATGGCCTGTTGTCATGCTGCGAATGGACCGGCGTGCCACTCTCGGTGGTGCTGGAAGAAGTGGGCGTGCGGCCGGAGGCCGCCTGGGTCCTGGCTGAAGGCGCGGATGCCGCGTCCATGACACGCAGCGTGCCGCTGGCCAAGCTGCAGCAGGATGCGCTGCTGGTCTACGCGCAGAACGGCGAGATGCTGCGGCCCGAGCATGGCTATCCGCTGCGGCTGTTCCTGCCCGGCTTCGAAGGCAATATGAGCATCAAGTGGCTGCGCCGCCTGAAGCTGGGCCGCGCGCCGTTCATGACGCGCGAGGAGACCTCCAAGTACACCGATTCGCTGCCCGACGGCAGCGCGCGCCAGTTCACCTTCCTGATGGACGTCAAGTCCGTCATCACCTTTCCCGCACCCGACCATCAATTGCGCGACAAGGGCTTCTACGAGATCTCCGGCCTGGCGTGGAGCGGCCACGGCCGCGTGAAGCGCGTCGATGTCAGCGTCGACGGCGGGCGCAGCTGGAGCCAGGCGCAATTGCAGGATCCCGTGCTGGACCGCGCGCTCACGCGCTTTCGCCTGCCGTGGCATTGGGATGGCGGCCCCGCGGTGCTGCAGAGCCGCGCCGTCGACGAGGCCGGCAACGTGCAGCCCTTGCCCGATCAACTGGTCGCGCAGCGCGGCTACGAGTCCACCTATCACTACAACGCGATCCAGGCCTGGCGCGTGTCCGCCGACGGGAGGGTCGCCAATGCACGCGCCTGAGTCATCGCACCCGCGGCTCGCCGCGTGGCTGCTCGCGCTCGCCGCTTGCGGCGCGCACGCGCAAACCTACAATCTCGGCAAGCCCGCCAGCGCGCATGACCTGGCGGCCTGGAATATCGATGTCACCCCGGACGGCGCCGGACTGCCGCCCGGCAGCGGCACGGTCCTGCGCGGCAAGCAGGTGTACGAGAGCCAGTGCGCCGCGTGCCACGGCCTCAAGGGAGAAGGCAAGCCGGCAGACGCGCTGGTCGGCGGGCAGGGGACGCTGAACAACGCGCAGGAGGGAGGCAAGCCGCCACTGAAGACCATCGGCAGCTTCTGGCCGTATGCGACCACGGTGTTCGATTTCATCAACCGGGCCATGCCCTACAACGCGCCGCAGAGCCTGAAGCCGGAGGAAGTCTATTCGGTGACGGCCTACCTGCTCTACCTGAACGGGATCGTGCGGGACGACGCCGTGCTGGACGCGCGCTCGTTGCCGCGCGTGCGCATGCCCAATCGCGATGGCTTCGTGGTGGACGGCAAGGTCGGGGGATCCTGAGCGTATCGGCCAGGCGATATGCGATAAACAGATAAGACCCGCCACTATCCTTCGTTGACCGCACTACCCGGTGGTCACTAAAGTGCAAGGCTTGAAACCAAGCAGTGCGGGGCACTCCTTTTGCCGGAGCATGGCACCGCACCTACCGGTCCGCATAGATCCGCATAGATCCGCATAGATCAGACCGCACTTTCGTACCCCCGAGCCCGTCATGACGATTGGAACCCACACCGCGCCGAGCACGCCAGCCAGCGCAGCGCTTTCAGCCCGCCCCGGCACTTTCGAGATCCGTCCCTTCGATGCCCCGCTGGGCGCCGAGATCGTCGGCCTGGACCTGTCCGCGCCGCTCTCGGCCGAGGACTTCGCACGCATCCATCGCGCGCATCTCGACTACCACGTGGTGGTGTTTCGCGACCAGCGCATCACGCCCGACCAGCAGATCGCCTTCAGCCGCCGCTTCGGCCCGCTGCAGATCCATGTGCTGCATCAGTTCCAGCTGGCCGGACATCCGGAAATCCTGATCGTCTCCAACGTGCTCAAGGACGGCAAGCCGATCGGCCTGGGTGATGCGGGGCATTTCTGGCATTCCGATCTCTCGTACAAGGAGAAGCCGAGCCTCGGCTCGCTGCTGCATGCGCAGGAACTGCCCGCCGAAGGCGGCGATACCTTGTTTGCCAATATGCATGTGGCGTGGGACACCCTGCCCGCGCACCTGAAGACGGCGGTGGAAGGGCGCAAGGCCGAGCACACTTACCTGGCCAAGTACGCCGAGCTGCAGCAGCGCAGCCCGTGGCGGCCCAACCTGACGCCGGAGCAGATCGCGCAGGTGGCGCCGGTGCTGCAGCCGGTGGTGCGCACGCATCCGGAAACCGGCCGCCGCGCGCTCTTTGTCAGCGAGCACTTCACCACGCGCATCGCAGGTTTGCCGGAAGATGAAAGCCGCGACCTGCTGGCGCAACTGTTCGCGCACAGCGTGAAGCCCGAGCATATCTACCGCCATCAATGGCAGGCGCACGACCTGGTGTTCTGGGACAACCGCTCGCTGCTGCACCTGGCCGCCGGCTGCCCGCCGGAGATGCGCCGCGTGATGTACCGCACCACCATCGAGGGCGACCTGCCGGTCTGAGCCTTTCCCCGATGCCGGCGCCCAGGCGGCGCCGTCGTCTTCCTTACCCGGTCTTCCTGTCCAGAATCCAACGGAGTGTCCCGCATGTCCCTGTTTCGTTCCCGCTTCTTTCCCGCCCGCTGGCAGCGCGGCGCCGTCGCGCTGGCGCTGGCCACCGGCATGGCGGTCACGGGCGCGGCCCATGCCGAAGGCAAGATCCGCGTCGCCGAGCAGTTCGGCGTGGTCTACCTGCTGCTCAACGTGGCGCGCGACCAGCAACTGATCGAGAAGCACGGCAAGCAGCAGGGCGTGGACATCAAGGTGGAGTGGACCCAGCTCTCGGGCGGCGCGGCCATCAACGATGCGCTGCTGTCGGGCGCCATCGACATCGCCGGCGCCGGCGTGGGGCCCCTGCTGACGGTGTGGGACCGCACGCACGGCAAGCAGAACGTGAAGGGCGTGGCGTCGCTGGGCAACTTTCCCTACTACCTGGTCAGCAACAATCCCAAGGTGAAGACCATCGCGGACTTTACCGACAAGGACCGCATCGCGCTGCCGGCGGTGTCGGTCTCGGTGCAGTCGCGCGTACTGCAACTGGCCGCGGCCAAGCAGTGGGGCGACAAGGAATTCAATCGCCTGGACAAATGGACGGTGGCCGTGCCGCACCCGGACGCGGCTGCCGCCATCATCGCCGGCGGTACCGAGATCAGCGGCCACTTCGGCAACCCGCCGTTCCAGGAACAGGAACTGGCCGGCAATCCCAACGCGCGCATCGTGCTGAATTCGTACGACGTGCTGGGCGGCCCGAGCTCGGCCACGGTGCTGTACGCCACCGAGAAATTCCGTAACGACAACCCCAAGACCTACCGCGCCTTCGTCGACGCGCTGGCCGAAGCCGCGAAGTTCGCCACCGCCAATCCGGAAGCGGCGGCCGACCTGTATATCCGCGTCAACAAGGCCAAGATCGACCGCGCGCTGCTGGTCAGGATCCTGAAGAACCCGCAGGTGCAGTTCAAGGTGGCGCCGCAGAACACCTTCGCGCTGGCCGAGTTCATGCACCGCGTAGGCGCCATCCGCAATCAGCCGAAATCCTGGCAGGACTATTTCTTCCAGGATCCGGTCACCGCACAAGGTAGCTGATATGTCCGTGCAGCCTCTGCGCGTGGTTTCCACCCGCGCGACCACGGGCGCCGCGCCGCTGTTGCAGGTCGACGGTGTCTCGCTCGAGTACCGCACCCCCGAGCGCGTGGTGCGCGCCACCCACCAGGTCAGCTTCGACGTGCACGCGGCGGACCGCTTCGTGCTGCTGGGCCCGTCGGGCTGCGGCAAGTCGACGCTGCTCAAGGCGGTGGCCGGCTTCGTGCCGCCGTGCGAGGGCGAGATCCGGCTCGACGGCGTGCCGGTGCGCGCGCCGGGCCCGGACCGCATCGTGGTGTTCCAGGAGTTCGACCAGTTGCCGCCGTGGAAGACCGTGCGGCAGAACGTAATGTTCCCGCTGGTGCGTTCGCGCGGCATGTCGCGCCGCGAGGCCTCGGAATGCGCGCTGCATTTTCTCGAGAAGGTAGGGCTGGCGCAGTTTGCCGATGCCTACCCGCATACCTTGTCGGGCGGCATGAAGCAGCGCGTGGCCATCGCGCGCGCGCTGGCAATGCGGCCCAAGGTACTGCTGATGGACGAGCCCTTCGCCGCGCTCGACGCGCTCACGCGCCGGCGCATGCAGGAAGAGTTGCTGGCGCTGTGGCAGGACGCGGCCTTCACGCTGCTGTTCGTCACCCACTCCATCGAGGAAGCGCTGGTGGTGGGCAGCCGCATCCTGCTGCTGTCGCCGCATCCGGGCCGCGTGCGGGCCGAGCTGAACAGCCACCAGTACGACCTCGCCAGCCAGGGCGGCGCGGAATTCCAGGCCACCGCCCAGCGCATCCACCACCTGCTGTTCGACGAAGCGCCGCATGCGGCGAGCGCGCCGGCACGCACCGCGCAGGCGCGCTGAGCGCCCGCCAGGACCGATCATGAGCCAAGCGACCCCAAGCCTCGCCGCCACCACCGTGGTGCGCCCCGAATACGAGCGCAAGCTCGAACCCTTCACCGCCTTGCCGGTGGCGCGCGCCTTGCCCTGGCCGCAGCGCCTGTGGCAGCAGGGCTGGCTGCGCAAGACCCTGATCCTGGTGGTGCTGGCCTGCCTGTGGGAGGCCATCGCCCGCGTGCAGGACAACGACCTGCTGCTGCCCACCTTCCTTGCCACCGCGCGCGCGTTTGCCGAAGGCATCGGCAACGGGGAGCTGCTGTCCAAGGCGGGCGTGTCGCTCTCCGTGTTGCTGCAGGGCTATGCCGGCGGCATCGTGCTGGCCTTCGTGCTGACCACGGCGGCCGTTTCCACCGAGCTTGGCCGCGATGTACTGGATACCCTCACGTCCATGTTCAATCCGTTGCCGGCCATCGCGCTGCTGCCGCTGGCGCTGCTGTGGTTCGGGCTCGGCAGCAAGAGCCTGGTGTTCGTGCTGATCCACTCGGTGCTGTGGCCGCTCGCTCTCAATACCTATGCGGGCTTTCGCGGCGTGCCGGCCACGCTGCGCATGGCCGGGCGCAACTACGGCCTGCGCGGGTTGCGCTACGTGCTGCTGATCCTGGTGCCGGCGGCGCTGCCGGCCATCCTGTCGGGCCTGAAGATCGGCTGGGCCTTCGCCTGGCGCACGCTGATCGCGGCGGAACTGGTGTTCGGCGCGTCGTCGGGCAAGGGCGGGCTGGGCTGGTACATCTTCCAGAACCGCAACGAGCTGTACACCGACCGCGTCTTCGCCGGCCTGGCCATGGTGATCCTGATCGGCCTGCTGGTGGAGAACCTGGTGTTCCGCACGCTCGAGCGCGTGACGGTGCGGCGCTGGGGCATGCAGCATTGATGGATGCCCCCGGGGCGGCCTCTCCCGGCGCCGGCGCCGGCGGGTCAGCCTGGCTCCGGATCCGTGTGCGGCAATCCGGCCTGGCCGTCGAGCCCGAGCCCGAGCCGCTCGATCACCCTGGTGGCTGCATTCGCCACGCTATCGCCGTGAGAAGGCATGACCAGGTGCGCCGTCTCGCGATAGAGCGGGTCGCGCAGCAGGTAAAGGGCTTCGAGCGTGGCGCGCGGATTGGCGCCTCGCAACAGCGGCCGGTTCTGGTTGCGGCGCGCGCGATGCCATAGTTCGGCGGACGAGGCGCTGAGGTAGACCACGCAGCCGCGCGAGCGCAGCATCGCGCGGTTTTCCGCGCGCAGCACCGCGCCGCCGCCGGTGGCCAGCACGATGCCCCGGTGCCGGGTCAGCTCGTCGAGCATGCGGGTTTCGCGCTCGCGGAAGCCTTCCTCGCCCTCCAGCTCGAAGATCGTCGCGATGCGCACGCCGCAGCGTGCTTCGATTTCGTGGTCGCAATCGAAAAAAGGCCGTCCGAGCCGGCGCGCCACCTTCCTGCCGATGGTGGACTTGCCGGCTGCCATGAAACCAATGAAGAACAGGTTGTCGAGGTCCAATTGGGGGCGGTCAGCCACGGGCTTCCGATGCAGTCTGCGCTACGGTAGCACGAGATGCGCGCGCCGCAAAACCCGGCCGGCCCTTGCGATTGCGGCCTGAACGGCGTAATTTCTCGGCTTGCCGCCGCCGCGACGGCAAGACTCCCCGGGTTTTGACCGCGCGCCGCCCGGCGCCGCCGCTTCCCGGGCCGTCCTCGCAGCGCATTCGGCCCGGAGCGCCCATTTCCCCGCATCCGGAGACCGCGCACCCATGACCGACATCCACCACGCCGCCGCCCAGGGCTTTTCCAGCCAGGCCGATACCTACGCCCGCGGACGCCCGGACTATCCGCCCGCGCTGGCGGGCTGGCTGGACCAGGAACTCGGCTTGCGCGCAGGCAGGACCGTGCTGGACCTGGGCGCCGGCACCGGCAAGTTCAGCCGTCTGCTGCAGGCCACCGGGGCCACGGTCGTCGCCGTCGAGCCGGTTGCCGCCATGCGCGCCCAGCTCAGCGCCGCGCTGCCGGCCGTGCAGGCGCTCGAGGGCACCGCCGAGGCCATCCCGCTGCCGGATTCCAGCGTCGACGCCGTGGTCTGCGCGCAGGCCTTCCACTGGTTCGCCAACCACGCCGCCATGGCCGAGATCGCACGCGTCCTGCGGCCGGGCGGCAAGCTTGGCCTGGTGTGGAACGTGCGCGATGAGTCGGTCGACTGGGTGGCGCAGCTGACCGCCATCATGACGCCTTACGAGGGCGACGCCCCGCGCTTCTACAAAGGCGACTGGAAGGCGGTGTTTCCCGCCCCAGGGTTTGGCGAACTGGGCCTGGCCAGCCTGCCTTACGAGCATGTCGGGCCGGCGCAGCAAGTGATCATCGACCGGGTGATGTCGGTCAGTTTCATCGCCTCGCTGCCCGCCGCCGGACAGGACGCGGTGCGGGCGCGGCTGCAGGCCGTGATCGACGGCAGCCCGGCACTGGCCGGCAAGGCCAGCGTGGCCTTTCCGTACCGGACCGAGGCCTATAGCTGCCAGCGCCTCTAGGTCTGCGGCAGGCGCGGCCCCGGAGCCTCAAAGCCCGCGGCGCGCGGACCGGCACGGACATCTTCCCCGCTTCTAAGGCGCTGTGGACGTCCCCTGCGCCTGCGCGCTGCTGTAGTCCGCCGGCGCATCCGCTGGCCGTGGCGCGTCGCCGGCCCGTTCGATCCACCCGCCGCCGAGAAACTGGTACAGGTCCACCAGGTTGGTCAGCCGCTGCAGGCGCGCGGTAATCAGCAACTGCTGCGCGTTGTAGAGGTCGGTCTGCGCGGTCAGCACGGCCAGGTAGCTGTCGACGCCGTTGCGGTAGCGCAGGTCGGACAATGCCAGCCGGCGTTCCTGCGAGCCGGTGAAGCGCTCCAGCGAGCGGATCTGCCTGTCGAAGGTGCCGCGCGCCGCCAGGCCGTCGGAGACTTCGCGGAAGGCGCTCTGGATGGCCTTCTCGTAGTTGGCGATCTCGATGCGCTTCTGCACCTGGGCCAGGTCGAGGTTGGCGATGTTGCGGCCGCCTTCGAAGATCGGCAGGGTGATCTGCGGGGCGAACGACCAGGCGCCGGAGCCGGGCTTGAACAGGCCGCCCAGCGTGGGCGAGAGCGTGCCGGCGCTGCCGGTGAGCACGACCCGCGGAAAGAAGGCCGCGCGCGCCGCGCCGATATTGGCGTTGGCGGCCAGCAGCGATTGTTCGGCGGCGGCGATGTCGGGGCGCCGTGTCAGCAGGTCCGACGGCAGCCCCGCGGGGATATCCGTCAGCAAGGCCTGACTGTTGAGCGGCAGGCCGGGAGGAAGGTCGCCCGGCAGCGGTTCGCCCACCAGCAGCACCAGGGCATTTTCCGCCTGCGCGCGCAGGCGGCTTTGCGACTCCAGGTTGGCGCTGGCCTGTTCGACCACGCCTTCGGCCTGGCGCAGGTCCAGCTCCGAGCCGGTACCGACCTCGAACTGTAGCTTGGTGATGCGGAACGACTCCTGCGCGCTCACCAGCGTATTGCGCGTGACGGTGAGCGCGTCGTCGAAGGCAAGCATGGCGAGGTACTGGTCCGCGACCGACGACAGCAGCGCGATCTCCGCCGCCTTGCGGGTTTGCGCCAGCGCCAGGTATTGCGCCAGCGCCTGGTCCTTGAGGCTGCGGATGCGGCCGAAGAAATCGATCTCCCACGACGCGCTCAGCCCGACCGAATATTCGCTGCTGATGGTCCTGCCGGCGATGGAAAGATTCTCGGGCGTGCGCGCACGGCTGCCCGAGGCCACCGCGTCCAGCGCGGGGAACAGGGCGGCGCGCGTGATCTGGTACTGGGCGCGCGCGGCTTCCATATTGAGCACCGAGACGCGCAGGTCGCGGTTGTTCTTCAGCGCCAGTTCGAGGATGCGCTGCAGGCGCGTATCGGCGAAGAAGTCGCGCCAGCCGATCTCCGGCGCCGGCGTGGCGCCCGCGCTCACGGTGCCGCCGGTGCTGTCCTGCGCCGGGCCTGGCTGCTGGTCGTAGACGCCCCCGCTGGGGAAGGCGGGCGCCACCGGCGCCGCGGGGCGCTCGTACTTCGGCGCGAGCGTGCAGCCGGCGGCCAGGATGGCCGCGGCGGCCGTCATCAGTGCGTGCCTGCGCATGTCAGTGGCCCTCCCGCGGCGCGCCGCCGCCGTCGCTGCCGCCGCCCGGGTCGTCCGGCGCCGCCGGGGCCGCGGGGTGCGAACCGGGCTTCGCCTTCACCTTGCTGAACTTGCCGATCACCACGAAGAACATCGGGATCATGAAGATGGCCAGGAAGGTGGCGGTCACCATGCCGCCGATCACGCCGGTGCCGATGGCGTGCTGGCTGCCCGAGCCGGCGCCGTTGCTCACGGCCAGCGGCATCACGCCGAGGATGAACGCCAGCGAGGTCATCAGGATCGGGCGCAGCCGCTGGCGCGCGGCTTCCACCGCGGCATCCAGCGTGCTCATGCCCTGGTCGCGCAGGTCGCGCGCGAACTCCACGATCAGGATGGCGTTCTTGGCCGACAAGCCTACGGTGGTCAGCAGGCCGACCTGGAAGAACACGTCGTTTTCCAGCCCGCGCAGGGTGGCCGCCAGCAATGCGCCAAGCACGCCGAGCGGCACCACCATGATCACGGAGAACGGGATCGACCAGCTTTCATACAGCGCCGCCAGGCACAGGAACACAAAGAGGATGGAAATGCCGTACAGGATCGGCGCCTGCGAGCCGGACTGGATTTCCTGGTAGGACAGGCCGGTCCATTCGTAGCCGATGCCGGCCGGCAGCTTGGCGGCGATGGCTTCGATGGCCTGCATGGCCTGGCCGGTCGACTTGCCGTGCGCGGCGGCGCCCTGGATCTCGACGGCCGGAATGCCGTTGTAGCGTTCCAGCTTGGGCGAGCCGTAGATCCACTTGCCGGTGGCGAACGCGCCAAACGGCACCATGCCGCCGGACTGGTTGCGGATATACCAGGCGCCGAGGTCCTCGGGATTCATGCGAAAGCGTGCTTCGCCCTGGATGTAGACCTTCTTGATGCGGTTGTCGACATCGAGGAAGTTGTTGATGTACTGCGAGGCCCAGGCCGTGGAAAAGGTCTGGTCGATGTTGATGGCGTCGATGCCCAGCGCATTGGCCTTCTCGCGGTCGATACTGACCTTGAACTGCGGCGTGTCGTTCAGGCCGTTGGGGCGTACCTGCGCCAGCAACGGATCCTTGGCCGCCATCCCGAGCAGCATGTTGCGCGCTTCCATCAGCTTCTCGTGGCCGACGCCGGCGCGGTCCTGCAACTCGAAGTCGAAGCCGGCTGCGGTGCCGAGCTCCGGGATCGAGGGCGGATTCAGCGGGAAGATATTGGCGTCCTTGTAGGACGCGAAGTGCCCGAAGATGCGGCCCACCAGCGCCGGCGCCTTCAGGTTGGCGGATTCGCGTTCCTTGAAGTCTCTCATGCGCACGAACACCAGGCCGGAGTTCTGGCCGCGGCCCGCGAAGCTGAAGCCGTTGACGGTCAGCACCGCCTCCACCACGTCCTTCTCCTGCGTCAGCAGGTAGTCCTGCACGTCCGCCAGTACCTTGGCGGTCCGTTCCTGCGTGGAGCCCACCGGTGCCTGCACCAGCACGAACATCGTGCCCTGGTCTTCCTCGGGCAGGAAGGCCTTGGGCAGGCGCAGGAACAGGTAGCCCACCGCCACGATCACCAGCACGTAGATGACCAGCCAGCGCCCGGAGCGCCGGATCACATGGATCACGCCGCCGTGGTACTTCTGCTGGCCCCTGGCGAAATTACGGTTGAACCAGCCGAAGAAGCCGGTCTTCTCGTCATGATGGCCCTTGGGAATCGGTTCGAGCATGGTGGCGCACAGCGCCGGTGTGAGGATCAGGGCGACCAGCACGGACAGGATCATGGCGGCCACGATGGTCAGCGAGAACTGCCGGTAGATGGCGCCCACCGAACCGCCCGAGAACGCCACCGGCACGAACACCGCGGACAGCACCAGGGCCACGCCCACCAGCGCGCCGGTGATCTGGTCCATGGCCTTGCGCGTGGCGTCGCGCGGGGACAGTCCTTCTTCGGCCATCACCCGCTCGACGTTTTCCACCACCACGATGGCATCGTCGACCAGCAGGCCGATGGCCAGCACCAGGCCGAACATGGACAGCGTGTTGATCGAGAAGCCCACCACCGACATCACCGCGAACGTGCCCAGCAGCACCACCGGCACGGCAATGGTGGGGATCAGCGTGGCGCGCAGGTTCTGCAGGAACAGGTACATGACCAGGAACACCAGCACGATGCCCTCGATCAGCGTCTTGATCACTTCCTCGATGGACAGCGTGACGAACGGCGTGATGTCGTACGGGTATTCCACCGCCAGCCCGTTCGGGGCGTAGCGCTGCAGCTCGGCAATCTTGGCGCGTATGGACTTGGCGGTATTCAGCGCGTTGGCGCCGGTGGCCAGCTGGATGCCGAAGGCCGCGGTCGGTTGCCCGTTGTACTTGGTGTCGAAGTTATAGGTCTCGCCGCCCAGCTCGATGCGGGCCACATCCTTGAGGCGCACCTGGGAGCCGTCGGTGTTGACCTTGAGCAGGATGTTGCCGAACTGGTCCGGCGTCTGCAGCAGCGTGGCTTCGGTGATGGTGGCCTGCAGCATCTGCCCGGGCACGGAAGGCGTGCCGCCCAGGCTGCCGCCGGCCACCTGCACGTTCTGCGCAAGCACGGCGGCCTTCACGTCGAGCGGGGTCAGGCTGTAGTTGTTGAGCTTGGTGGCATCGAGCCAGACCCGCATGGCGAACTGCGAGCCGAACAGCGTTACCGTGCCCACGCCGTCGATGCGGCTGATCGGGTCCAGTATCTTCGAGGCCACGTAGTTGGTCAGGTCGTAGCGGTTCATGCTGCCGTCCTGCGACACGAAGGCCAGGATCAGCAGGAAGCTGCTGCTCGATTTCGTCACCTTGGTGCCGAGCTGCTGCACCACCTGCGGCAGCAACGGCGTGGCGAGCTGCAGCTTGTTCTGGACCTGCACCTGCGCGATGTCGGGGTTGGTGCCGGCGGCGAAGGTCAGGGTGATGGTGGCGGTGCCCGAATCGTCGCTGGTGGAGGCCAGGTAGAGCAGGTGGTCCAGGCCGCTCATCTGTTGCTCGATCACCTGCGTGACGGTGTCCTCCACCGTCTTGGCCGATGCGCCGGGGTAGGTCGCGCTGATCTGGATGGCCGGCGGCGCGATGGTCGGGTACTGGGCGATCGGCAGCGTCACCGTCGCCGCCAGGCCCGACAGCATCAGGATGATGGCGATCACCCAGGCGAAGATCGGCCGGTCGATGAAGAACTTTGCCATGGCGCCGGCTCCCTTTTATTGCGCGGCGGGCGCGGATGCCGCGGCAGGTGCCGGCGCGGAGGCGGGCGGGGCCGGCGGCGCGGAGGCCGGTGCCTGAGTTGGCTGCGGTGCCTGCGGTGGCTGCGCCTGTGCGTCCGAGGCCGCTGGCGCGGGCACCTTGGTCTCGACCGGCTTCACGGTCGCGCCCGGCTTGGCTTTCTCCACGCCGTTGACGATCACCCGGTCGCCCGGCTGCAGGCCGCTTTCCACCACCCAGCCATTGCCGTAGGTGCCGGCGGTGACGAGCTGGCGCAGCGCCACCTTGTTGTCGGGGCCGATGACAAGCGCCACGGGCTGGCCCTTCTGGTCGTGGGTGATGCCGATCTGCGGCACCACCATGGCCCTGTCGTTGACGCCTTCGTCGATGCGCGCGCGCACGAACATGCCCGGCAGCAGCACCCGGTCCTTGTTGGGGAAGATCGCGCGCACCGTGACCGACCCCGTGGTCTGGTCCACGCTTACGTCGGAGAACTGGAGCCGGCCGGGCTCGGAGTAGGTCCGGCCGTCCTCCAGCAGAAGCGTGACCTTGGCGGCGTGGATGCCGCTGGTCTGCAGCTTGCCTTCCTGGATCTGGCGGCGCAGCCGCAGGCCTTCCACGCTCGATTGCGTCAGGTTGACGTAGACCGGGTCGAGCTGCTGCACGGTGGTGAGCAGGGTTGCCTGGCTGGCCTGCACGTAGGCACCCGGCGTGACCTGCGAGAGGCCGCTGCGGCCGGTGATGGGCGAGATCACGTCGGTATAGCCGAGGTTGATCTGGGCGGTCTCCACGCTGGCCTTGCCGGCGGCCACGTCGGCCACGGCCTGGCCCAGCGCGGCCACGGCGTTGTCATAGTCCTGCCTGCTGACCGCGTTGGCGGCCACCAGCACCTTGTAGCGGCTGGCCAGCGCGTTCTGCGTGGCGACGTTGGCCTGGGCCTTGGCGAGCGCGGCCTTGGCATTGTTGAGTGTGGCGATATAGGGGGCCGGATCGATCTTGTAGAGGCGTTCGCCGGCCTTGACGTCGGCGCCTTCGGTGAACTCGCGCCGCAGCACGATGCCGTCCACGCGCGCGCGCACCTGCGCCACCAGGAAGGCGCTCGTGCGCCCGGGCAGTTCCACCGTCACGGGCACGGTGCTGGTCCTGACCGTCACCACGCCCACCTCGAGCRGCGGCGGCGGCGGCGCCGCCGGCTTCTGCCCGCATGCCGCAATGAGGGCGGCAATCGCCGCAGCGCCGGGATAACGAAATGGAATCCGCTCGTTGCGCATGAGGAAACCTCGGGTTCGTTAGGGTTGGCTGGGGTCGGCTGGCAGAATGAGGACCCACGTGCGCCAGCGTCCGGGCATCGGCAGGCAAGAGCCACGGCGGTGGCCGGGCGGCCGGATCGGCCGCGCGACAGTCGTCCAGGCGGCAACCGGCGGCGCCGGGCATCCGCTCGCAGGCGGTTGCCGGTGTTGTCGGTCGTCTTCGCCGGGAGCGGGCTCCGAAGCGGGCTCCGAAGCGGGTTCGGAAGCGGGCCTGGAAAGGCGGCCTCTGACTAGGGTTCGCGGCCCAGGCCCATGCGCCGCCGATGGCTGCGCGGCAGGCGCGGCGAGCGGGCGGCGCCAGGAATGTCGTACTGCCGGATACTGCCGCTGGCTCTGGCGGGGCAGGCGCGGCTGGCATGGCGGAGGAGGTGGAGGACTTTGATTTGCGCAAGCTGAAGGCGAGCCCGGATCAGTGCGTTCAATCCAACCATTGCTGGATCACTCCGTCGAGACGTAGTGCATCGCGTACACACCGTGGCCTGGCTGGCCCCCGCGGCCGGGGCGAATTGATGCATCACATCACTCTAGATCACTCAGGGGACAATGCAAGGGCGGGGCGGCGGGCTTGCCGTCATGTGCATCCGCAACAAAAGAGAGGTCCGCCGGCGCGCAACGGCCGGCATGGCCGCATTGACAATAGCAATGCCGTTCTATACCGTGGAACCGCAATGCAAAAAGGGCCAGTGCCATCCGGTCCCTGGCGCCAGCTTTCCTTCCTGCTTCTTCCCTGCTTCCTCCCTGCCCACTGTCCGACCGATGCCCCGTAAAGCCGCCCAACTCTCCGAAGCCGACAAGCATGCCGCCGAGGGCGGTGCCGTCGCCGTGGACCGCGCCTTGTTCGTGTTGTCCGCCTTCCGGCTGGGCGACACCACGCTAAGCCTGGTCGAGCTGGCGCAGCGCTCGGGCCTGTACAAGAGCACGCTGCTGCGCCTGCTGGCCTCGCTCGAGCATGCCCGCCTGGTGCAGCGCCAGAGCGATGGCCGCTATGGCCTGGGGCCCGAGGTCGCGCGCCTGCACGCGGTCTATTCCGCTTCGTTTTCGCTGGAGCTGGTGGTGATGCCCGTACTGCGCCAGCTGGTGCAGGCCACGCGCGAAAGCGCGGCCTTCCATATCGATCAGGGCGAGCATCGTCTCTGCCTGTACCGTATCGATTCGCCGCAGCCGGTGCGCGATCATGCCAAGGCGGGCGACCTGCTGCCGCGCAACCGCGGCGCCGGCGGGCGTGTGCTGCGCGCGTTCAGCGGCGCGCGCGGCGAGCTTTACCAGAAGATCCGCGACGAAGGCGTGGCCGCGATGGTCGGTGACCGCGTGGCGGATATCGCCGGCGTCTCCTCGCCGGTGTTCGGGCCGGACGGCGAACTGAAGGGCGCGCTGACCCTGACCTGCCCGACGCCGCGCTTCGACGAGGGTTTCCGCCCGCATGTGTTGCTTGCCGCACGCGACCTGACGCTCGCGCTGGGCGGCACCTTTCCCTATGCCGTCTGAGCGCGGCATGCGCCCGGCTGCCTGACGGAATCCGGGGCTTCGCAGGATCCGCTCGCGGGGGGCCATCCGGGTCAACCCCTAGGACGCTGGCGGACAGCCGCCGGTTTGCGGCGGGTCAATATCGATGTCGGAATCATCCCATGCCCGGCTTGTCGGGGGTGCCAGCTAAGGGCCGGTAACGTTATCATGCGCGTTTGCGAAGTTGGCCCACGCAGCCGGGACTGCGCCCGCCGTGACGGGAGCGCTGCCAACGTCGTCAACGTCAACGGCAACACGGCATCTTCAAAGGACTCCCGTGCAGTTAGACCAGCAAGCGGTAGTTGTTGTCATGGTGGTGGTGTACGCCAGCACACTGGCCATATCGCTGGGCCTGCTGGTCGCGCTGCGGCCGAGCGAGGCCGGGCGGCTGTGGGCGGCAGGGCACCTGCTGCTGTCCGCCGCCGGGCTGGTGCTGGCCCTCAATGCCTCGGACCGGCAAGTCTATGTGAGCGCCGGCGGCGCGGCCGTCTTTATTGCCGGGCGGCTGCTGATCTATCGCGGCGTGCGCGTCTACTACGGGCTGGTGTCGTGGGACCGCACGCTGGCGCTGGGCGTGTCGCTGGCCGGACTGGCCCTGCTCGGTGCCGCCGGCATGGCCAACAGCTATGCGCGCCTGCATGTGATTGGCTATGGCTGCCTGGCCCTGGTGGCGACGCTGACGGCAATCACCTTGTTGCATTCCCATGGCGGGCGCCGCAGTGTCGGCACGCCACTGGTGCTGGTGGCCACCCTGATCCACCTGGTGACCCAGCTGACCGGCCTTGCCGCCGGACTGGGCGGCATGGTGTTTTCCGGTCCGTTCTACGCCAGCAATGCCAGCGCCATGCTGCTGCTCTCGCCCATGGTGGCAACCCTGCTGGGCTTGTTCGGCTTCACGCTGATGGCGATGGAGCAGGTCATTGCCGTCAACGAGAACGGCGCCCGGCTCGACGCGCTGACACGGCTGTTCAACCGGGGCGCGCTCGACAAGGCGGCCACCAGCCTGGTGGCGGCATGGGAGCGGCACGGCCAGCCCTTGTCCTGCCTGGTGATCGATGTGGACCACTTCAAGCAGGTCAACGACCGCAACGGCCACCACGCAGGCGATACCGTGCTAAAGCTGATCGCCGAGGCCATCGACAACTCGCGGCGCGCCTCCGATGTGGCCGGCCGCTACGGCGGGGAGGAATTCTGCATCCTCTGCCCGCATACCGATGAAAGCCAGGCCACCGCGCTGGCCAACCGCATCCTGAAGAAAGTCCGCACGATTCCCTTGCCCGGCGCGCCAGCCGCGTTCGCCAGCGTCAGCATCGGCGTGGCCGAACTGCGCGGCGGGGCGGCGGGCGTGGAAGGCCTGTGGCGCGCCTTGTTCGCGGCGGCCGACCGTGCGCTGTACGCGGCCAAGGAATTCGGCCGCGATCGCTACGCGCTGGCGTCGTGGATGGCGCCGGTCACGCGCCCGGTGCCCGGCGACGTGGGCGATTCCTCCCCCGTGCCGAGCCGCTAGGCGCCAGGCGCTCACCCGCAGTCAGTCCTGCCTCGGCGGTACATCCCGTTGCGGGTGCCCGTCATAGGTCCAGATGTACTGGCGCGGGATCGGGCCTTTGTTGCGCCCGCCTTGCTGGGTCTGCTCCCATGCATGCGCCAGGATGCCCACCGAGCGGGACAGGCAGAACAGCCCGCGCGCCAGCGGCGCCGGGAAGCCCAGCTCGGCGTAGATGACCGCGGTGGCGCCGTCGATGTTCATGGGGATGGGCTTGCTGCGGCCCGCGCCGAGCTCGGCCTCCACCGCGCGCGCGATGGTCGCGAAGCGCCCCGGCACCACACCGTCTTGCGCGGCCTGGTCCACCAGGGCCAGCAGGCGCGGCGCGCGCGGATCGAGCGGATGGAAGCGGTGGCCGAAGCCCGAGACGAACTTGCCGTGCGCGTCGCGGTAGTCGGCCAGCGCCGCCTTGACCGCTTCGGCCTGGGGCAGGCCGCCGTCGATGCGCCGCGCCACGTCCTGGTACAGCTCCACCGCCTGCTCGCCGGCGCCGCCGTGCACGTCGCCGAGCACGTTGACGGCCGAGGCCATCGCATTGTTCAGGCCCACGCCGCAGGTGGCGGCCATGCGCGCGATGGCGATGCTGGGCGCCTGCGGGCCGTGGTCCACCGCGGACATCAGCGCGGCATCCAGCAGCTCGCCCTGCTTGCGGCTTGGCAGCTCGCCGCGCAGCATCAGCCAGATCATCTGCGCGAACGAGACCTGCCCGATCAGCTGCTCGATGGGGTAGCCGCGGTAGCGGATCTCGCCGGGCTGCATGTCGATGATCTCGGTGCGCCACCAGTCCTGGGACAGGCGCTGGCCTTCGTTGATGCCGGCCTGATCGCCGGTGTCGCCGGCAGCTTGCTTGATGGGGTCGCTCATACTGCGCGCTCCTGTTGCAGGGTTTCGATATCGGCCTCGCCATAGCCCAGCTGGGCGAGGATCTCGCGGGTGTGCTGGCCGAGCTCCGGCGGCGGCGTATCCACCGAGGGCGCTTCGCCGTTGAGTTTGAAGCCGGTGCGCACCAGGCGGATGTCGCGGCCCACGCCGGGGACGTCGGCAAAGTCGCCGATCATGCCGCGCCCGCTGATCTGCGGGTGGTCCAGCGTCTGCGGCACGCTGTAGACCGGGCCGGCGGGCACGCCGGCTTCGTTGAGCAGCGCCCACCATTCGTCGGCGGATTTCTTCGCCAGCTCGGCTTCCAGCTCGCGCGTCAGCGCCGCGCGGTTGGCCAGGCGCGACTGGCGCTCGGCAAAGCGCGCATCGGTGGCGAGCTCGGGGCGGCCCACTACGCGGCACACCGCCTCGAACTGTTCCTGCTTGTTGGCGGCGATATTGAGCAGCCCCGCGCCGGTATGGAAGGCGCCGGACGGGCTCGCCGTCATGTTCTCGTTGCCCATGGGGGACGGGGTCTTGCCGGCGATCAGGTAGTTGGACACCACCCAGCCCATGGTGGCGAGGGTGGCCTCCAGCATGGACACATCGATGAAATAGCCCTCGGTGCGCTGGTGGTCCGCCAGCGCGGCGGCCACGGCAAAGGCCGCGGTGATGCCGCCGATGGTGTCGGAGACCGGGTAGCCCACGCGGTAGGGCGCGGTCTGCGGATCGCCGGTGATGCTCATCACCCCGGACATGCCCTGGATGATCTGGTCATAGGCCGGCAGGTCGGACAGCGGGCCGTCCTGGCCGAAGCCGGAGATGCCGCAGTAGATCAGCTTCGGGTTGACCTGCTTGAGCGCCTCGAAGCCCAGGCCCAGGCGTTCCATCACGCCGGGGCGGAAGTTCTCCACCAGCACGTCGGCGCTGGCCACCAGCTTGCGGAACACTTCCTTGCCGCGCGCATGCTTGAGATTGACGGTGATGGAGCGCTTGCCCGGGTTCTGCGCCAGGAAGGACACGCCCATCAGCCGGCGGTTGAGTTCGGCATCCGCGCCGAGCTGGCGCGCCAGGTCGCCGGTGCCCGGTGTTTCCACCTTGATGACCTCGGCGCCCATATGGGCCAGTTGGTGACAGCAGAACGGCCCGGCCAGCACATTGGTGAGGTCGAGCACGCGGATATGGCGTAGCGGTTTTTGCATGGTGCGTGATCTCGTTGAAGCAAAAGGGAGCCGGGGGCTGCGAGCCGCCGCGCACGGCGGCGCAATCGCCCCTCTTACTCTACCTTGGCGCCCGACTGGCGCACGATGGTGCCCCAGCGGGTGTTCTCGGCCTTGATGAAGGCAGCCAGTTCGGCGGGGGTGCCGCCGCGCGGCTCGCTGCCTTCCTCGCGCATCTTGGCGATGGTATCGGGCTGGGCGATGGCCTTGTTGATTTCCTCGTTGACGCGCTTGATCACGTCGGCCGGCGTACCGGCGGGCGCCACCAGCGCCTTCCAGTCTTCGGCCTGGAAGCCGGCGTAGCCGCCTTCGATCACGGTGGGCACGTCGGCCACCAGCGGCAGGCGCTTGGACGAGGTCACCGCCAGCGCGCGCAGCTTGCCGGCCTTGATCATCGGCAGCGCGATCGGCGGCGTGGCGAAGTAGAAATCGGTCTGGCCGCCCAGCAGGTCGGTCAGCGCCGGCGAGGYGCCCTTGTACGGCACATGCAGCATCTTGATGCCGGTGCGGCGCGCGAACATCTCGCCGGTCAGGTGGCCCACGGTGCCGGTGCCGGCCGAGGCCATCGACAGCTGCCTGGCCTTGCCCGCGGCGACGAGGTCGGCCAGGTTCTTGTATGGCGCGTCCTTGCGCACGATCAGCACCAGCGGCTGGGCGGAAACCAGTGCCACCGGGGTGAAGTCCTTGACCGCGTCATACGGCATCTTGGGATACAGCGTGGGGTTGATCGCCAGGTTGGCGGTCTGGCCCATGCCCAGGGTATAGCCGTCCGGGCGCGCCTTGGCCACGGCGTCCATGCCGATATTGCCGCCCGCGCCGGCGCGGTTTTCCACCACCACGTTCCAGTGCGTGCTCATGCCCACCTTGTTGAACACCAGGCGCGCCATGACATCGGTGCCACCGGCCGGCGGGAAGGGCACCACCAGCCGCACCGGCTGGCTGGGGTAGGTGTCGGCGGCGGCAGGCAGGGCGGCGGCGAGCAGCGTCGCGGGCACGGCAAGCATCAGCAGGGCGCGGATGGGGGAGGGAAAGCGCTTCATTGGGTCTCCGTCTATGGGTGTTGCAAGGCGGCGCCTCCGGGCCGCGCCCCGGTCGGAAGGGCGGGCGCATGCGGCGGGCCGGCGATTGCGTCTGGGATGGCGTCTCGATGGCTCGTGGAGGGGGTGTGGCAGCGGCACGGAGGCCGTCATTCCCACCTTGCCTCCAGATTTTACGTTCTATACAACAGAACAACGATCTTACTTAAGGAATTTAAACGAGAGAATAGGAGTGCCGGGGATGGTTGTCAAGGCGCCTTTGGCGCAAGCACCGCGCGGTCCGGGCACGGGTTTGCCGCCGGAACGGCAATGCGCCGGACTGGAAGGAAAAGCGGGGGGGAGGGGGGCGGCCCGCGGGGCGGGCCGGTTGCCCGCGACGGGGCTGGGAGGCGGGAGGGAGGCAGGGGCGGGCGGCGGCCGGCATCGGCGCGGCCGCCGCGGCCGGGCTTAGTCGAGCGAGATCTTCGCGGCCTTGATGATTTCGGCGTACCGCGCCGAATCGCGGTCGATCAGCTTGCGGAACTCATCCGGCGTGCTGCCCACGCCGATAAAGCCCAGGTTCTCCAGCTTCTTCTGCACGTCGGGCGAGCGCACCGCCTCGGCGATTTCCTTCGACATGCGGTCGATGACCGGCTGCGGCGTGCCGGCAGGCGCCATCAGCCCGGCCCAGGAGCTCATCACGAAACCGGGAAAGCCGGCTTCTTCCATGGTCGGGATATTGGGCTCGCCCGGCCAGCGCTTGGCCGACGCCACCGCCAGCACATTGATCTTGCCTGCCTTGGCCTGCGGCATCGGCACCAGCAGCGGGTCGAACACCATCGACACATTGCCCGACATCAGGTCGGTCAGGATGGGCGCGCTGCCGTTGTACGGGATATGCGTCATCTCCATCTTGCTGACCATGCCGAACTTGGTGCCGACCAGGTGGGCGCTCGAGCCGGTGCCGCTGGAGCCGAAGTTCAGCTTGCCCGGGTTCCTGTGGCCGTATTCAACCAGCTGGGCGACCGTGGTGGCGGGCACGGACTTGCTGGAAAACAGGAACAGCGGCAGGTCCGCCATCAGCGCTACCGGGGTCAGGTCGCGCGGCTTGTACTGCAGGTGCGAATACAGGCTCGGGTTGGCCGAATAGGCGGCCAGCACCGACAGGAAGGTGTAGCCGTCGGGCTTGGCGCGCGCCGCTACCGAAGTACCGAGCGTGGAATTGCCGCCGGGCTTGTTCTCGATCACGATCGGCTGCTTGAGGCGCTCGGCAACCTTTTCGAAGACGATGCGCGAGACGGTGTCGGTGGAACCGCCCGGCGTATAGGGCACGATCACCTTGATCGGCTTGGCGGGCCATGCCTCGGCGGCGATGGCGGGGACGGCTGCGGCGACGGCCTGGCAGGCGATGGCGGTGGCCAGGAGGTGGCGGGCAAGGCGCGGCGCGCGGCCGGCAGGCGACTTCGAAACTTTCATGTGCTCCTCGTATGTAATGAGACCGCGCCGGGATCGCCGTCCACGGTCGGCACAAGGATGCCATGTTGTTCGTACATTGCAACAACACCAGCCATTTTTCTGTGCGTTGATCGCCTGCCCGGACGGGGGGGTGCGCCAGGAGGCGGTCATGCCGCTTCAGTCCGTCGTGCTGGGGCTCCAGAACGCCTGGTGGATATGCTCGGACTCGGCCAGCTGCGCCATCAGGCGGTCGAGCACATCGCCGTCGACCGAGGTGGAAGTCAGCACTGCCTCGATCTCCACATCGGCATCGCCGAAGGCATGCACTTCGAGGTCGCGCATCGGGTAGCTGCCTGTCTCCAGTGTCCGCTCCAGCAGTTGCAGCGCCTGCTTCTGCGAAGCGCGCGGCGCGATCACGTAGACGGTGTTGGTGACTTCCACCGCCGGGGTGTCCATCGGCTGCTGGTTGATGCGGTTGACCACCGGCCGCAGCAGCGTGTTGGCGGCCAGCACGAACAGGCAGCCAACCGTGGCCTCGATGATCAGGTCCGCGCCGGCGCAGGCGCCGATGGCCGCCGAACCCCACAGCGTGGCGGCGGTATTGAGCCCGCGCACATTGCCTTCCTCGCGCATGATCACGCCGGCACCGAGGAAGCCGATGCCGGATACCACGTAGGCCACCACGCGCACCGCGCCGTCGTGCCCGGCCATGCGGTTGGCCATGTCGACAAAGATCGCCGCCCCCACCGCCACCAGCACATTGGTGCGCAGGCCGGCGGTGCGCTGGCGGAGTTGCCGCTCGTAGCCGATCACCGTGCCCAGCACGAAGGCCGTGGTCAGGCTCACGAGGGTGTCCAACAGCGAGGCGAGGTTGATGTTCTGGAAAGCTTGGAGGGAGTGCATGGCAGATGTTCCCGGACGTGAAGCCGATACGCTTCGTGATGATTGTGCCTGGGCCTGGCCCTGGCGCTATTGCGTTTGTACGACGGGCAGGTGTCAGGCCGGTGTGGCCGGCATTGGCCGCGACGACAAGAGCGCGACAAGGCAGCGACACGGCAGCGCACGGCAGCGCACGGCGGGGCGGCGTGCGCGCGGGATGCGGTCCCGCGCGCACGAGCGCATCCCGCGGCATGGTGGCCGCCGGTCTTGCAATGAACTGGGAGAGCAGGCATTGCGCGGAGAACCCGTGCAATGCACCGCCACTACCGGCCGGTTCCGGCGAGGCAGTGGCGAAAGGACGCCTGGACTTGCCTAGCCGTTCAGGATGTGGCCAGGGGCCAGGTAGAACAACTGTCCATGGAGATGACTCCGGAGCGATAACGGGGCGAAGCGTAACAAAGCCGATACGCGCTTGGCAACCGCTTTTTGGGGGGGTGTTAGCGCCATGCCGGAAACGGCCGGCGCGGCACGTGTGCGTGTGGCGCCACGCTACAACCTTTGTCAGAATAGGGGGCCGCGAGCCAAATCCATCGTCGCGGCATCACGGGCAGTGCCACGGCCAATATCGAGTGCGCCGGCCCGTGGCGTTCCGGCAGTGACCACGTCGTTGCTGCCGTCTCCAACCCGCCAGAAGCTTATGACGATTGTGCTCCCGAGTGAAACGCAGGACGCCATGCGCGAGTTGATCCTGCTGGTATGCCTGCACGACCAGGAAGCCGCGGATCGCTACTGGATCGCTTTCCGGCGTGCGCTGGCGCATGCCGGGCCGCGATGCGACGGACATCAGCTGCTGTGGCCGCTGAGCGAAGCCCTCGGCAACGGTGCCGGCTTCTATGTGGAGTGGAATGACAGGGCCGCGCTGGTGCGCAGCGTGCATATGCTGGGCGAGCGCGTCGGCGTGCGCGTGGATTGGGGCGTGAGCGAGCCGCTCGCGCCTGCCTTTCTGGCCGCGCACGATATCCCTCGCCTGATGACGATCGCGCAAGCCTCCATGCGCATGGCCGGTTATAGGCTGTGGTGCTGGGATACGCAGGCCGACGCCTTCGCCGGCTGGATGATCCGCGACAGCGATGAAGCCCGGCTCGCCGGCCTCGCCGCACGCCTGCATCTGATGATCGACCCCGCCGACGAAACCTGCTGACGGCACCGGGTCTTCCGGTCCGTGCTCAGCGCTTCGCACCCAGGCCGGCATTCGCTCCGGCATGCAAATCCCGCGTTCACATTTCGTGACAATTGCCGTGCATGGCTGAGATAGGCTAGTCGCGTCCGATGCTGGCCCGGCAGCATGCCCGCGAGCGCTTTCTTGCATCGCAGTCGCCTATCTCGTTCGCCGAACATCCCGGCGCATATGGCTGGACACGGTAACGTTCCGGGCATGGTCATGAGAGATCCATGAGAATTGCTTCGGTGGAAGACGATGAGAGCCAGGCCGAGCTGATCCGGCGGATCGTGGAGGACGCGGGCTTCGCGTGCGCGACCTACGGCAGCGGTGGCGCCTTCGTGCGCGCGCTGCGCGAACATACCTTCGACCTCGTTATCCTCGACTGGCAGCTGCCCGACATCAGCGGGCTCGATCTCGTGCAGTGGATCCGCCAGCGCGTCGGCCGCCTCCTGCCGATCCTGTTCCTGACCAGCCGGCCGCTCGAGGAGAGCATCGTCGCCGCGCTGGGCGCCGGCGCGGATGACTACATGATCAAGCCGATCCGCCGCGCCGAACTGGTGGCGCGCATGCGCGCGCTGTTGCGCCGCGCTTATCCGCAGGCGATGGTGCGCAGCGAGCTGGTCGAAGTCGGCAGCTATGCGGTGGATCCCGTGGCGCGCACCATCACGCTGCGCGGCGCCAGGCTGGACGTGTCGCCGCGCGAGTTCGACGTGGCACTGTTCCTGTTCCGCAACGTGGGCCGGCTGCTGTCGCGCGAGATGATGGAGAAAGCCGTGTGGGGCCGCGTGATCGGGCCCGACTCGCGCACGCTCGATACCCATGTGTCGCGCCTGCGCATCAAGCTTGCGCTGCGCCCGCACAACGGCGTGCGGCTGACCTCGGTGTATTCGCACGGCTATCGCTTCGACGCGGTGGCCGAGCCTGGCGGGCCCGGCTGAGCCGCGGCCTGCGCGCGCGAGCGGCATGCCGACACAGTTGTTTACGGTGCCGCGCCGGCCAGAGGCTAGTCTGAATGCAGGGGAGGCTTTCGCCGGCTTCCCGTACCCGTCGGCAGCGCCCGCTTCGCTGCCGGTCTTGCCAACCAGGCCATGTCGTGTGGCCTGGTCTTTTTTGCGTGCGCGAATTGCCGTCCCGGTGGCCCGGCAGGGGTTGCGGATGCGGATTCCCGGCGCCTTCGCCGGGCCCCCGGGGGGGCTATGGCACAATGCCGCGTCGTGTCCGCCATGCCCTGATGGCCGTTGCGGCGGCTCGCGCACACGCGCGGGCAGCTGCGGCCGGATGCCTTGTTCCTTGCCTGAAACTTCATGACGGTACGCCGGCGTAGCGCACACAGTGGCGCGCCGCGCGAAGCCGCGCGCCCCCACGCATGCGTTTTTCTCGTTTTTGTCTTTTTGCCGGCGCCATGCTGGCCAGCGGCCTGTGCGCCGCATCGCCGGCCACGGCACCGGTTCCGGCCGGATTCCAGCCTGCCGCGCCGGGCATCCAGCTGGCGGCATTGCGCGCCGCGCGCCCGCTGCCACCGATCCGCTTCCTGCTCACTTTCGACGACGGCCCCGATGCCGGCGAGGACGGCAGCACGCCGCTGATCCTGCGCCAGCTTGCCGACAACCCGGTCACGCCAGGCATCAAGGCGCTGTTTTTCGTGCAGACCGCCCACCCGCGGCGCGGCGGCGGCGACGAGGGCAAGGCGCAGATGCATGCCACCTGCAAGGCCGGGCACCGGCTCGCGGTACACAGCGGACTGCCGATCGGGCACCTGTCGCACACCCGGCTGGAGCCGGAGGAACTGGAAGCCTCGCTGCTGTCCGGCGAGGCCGACATCATCGAGCAATGCCGCGGCGCGGCGCAACTGGTGCGCCCGCCCAACTGGGCCTACAACGACGCCGTGCAGGCGGTCTACCGCAAGCTCGGCCTCGGCATGCTCATGTCGGACATCAATGCGCGCGACGGCAAGATCTACGGCTGGCACATCAGCCTGCGCCGGCGCTCGCACATGAACAGCGAGCTGGCGCAGGTCAAGGTGGCCCTGTCCGAGCAGCGCCTGGCGCTGGCCGGCGGCGTGGCGCCCATCGTGGTGAGCTTCCACGATACCAACGACTACACCGCGTCGCACATGACGGAGTACCTGCAGATCCTGGTGGAGGAAGCGAAGAACAACGGCCTGGTGCTGGCCGATCCGCCGTTCTACACCGACGCGCGCGTGGCCGAGCGGGCCGCGCGGGTGCGTGCGCTGTCGGGCGTCTACGCGCGCGCCAGCTGGCCCTGAAGCCACGGCGGCGGCGTCGGCCGCCGCGTACAATGCTGCGCCACGGCAGTCCGCTTCCCTTTGGCGGCTGCGCCGACCCGCCCCTGCAACTAGCTGACATTCACGATGGAAAGCGCCGTCACCGAGATCTTCTATCGCCTTTCCACGGCGTTCTTCTGGCCGGTCGCCCTGGCCTTGCTGGTGCTGTTCGTGCTGTCGCTGGCCGACCTGGGCAGCCTGCTGGTGCAGTCGCGCCGCCGGGCCGCCTCGCCGCGCAGCGACCTGCCGGCGCTGGCCAATGCGCTGGCCTGCGGCCTGCGCCAGGGCGCGCGGGCGCAATTGCAGGCGGTGCCGATGTCGCCCGCGCTGGCGCGCTTCTGGGGTTTGCTCGAAGGCCGCCTGGCGCGCCTCGATTCGCACGAGCATCTCGACCTGTGGCTGGACGAGACCCTGCAGCGCGAGGAAATGCGCGTGGCCAACCGGCTCGACCTGACCCGCACGCTGGTGCGCATCGCACCCATGCTGGGGCTGGCGGGCACCATCATCCCGCTCGGGCCGGCGCTGCAGTCGTTGCTGGCCGGCGACATGGCCGGCATGGTCAACCACCTGGTGATCGGTTTCGGCGCGGTGGTCTGCGGGCTGGTGCTGGGCGGCATCGCCTATGTGCTCACGCTCACGCGCGAGCGCTGGGCGCGTGCCGACCTGAAGGAAATGGAGAACCTGTGCGAGCTGGTGCTGCGCGCCATGCCCGCGCCGGGCGCCGGGGCGCACGGCTGATGGACGCCGGCCACGGACACCAGTTCCGGCGCCGCCGCTTCGTGCGCCGCCGCCGCGCCCAGGGCGAACTTGCCTCGGTGCATCGCGAAGACCCGCTGGCCGGCGTGGCCAACCTGTTCGATGCATCGATCGTGTTCGCGGTGGGCCTGATGGTGGCGCTCACGCAAGCCTTCAGCCTGACCCAGCTGCTCGATCCCGATGCGCGCTTCACCCTGGTCCAGCGCGATCCGCGCACGGGCGAACTGCAACTGCTCGAGAAGAACCGCAAGGAAGTGAAGGTCAGCAAGTTGTCCGCGCAGCAGAAGGCGGGCGAGGGCACGCGCCTCGGCGTGGCCTACCGGTTGCCGGACGGCAGCGTGGTCTATGTGCCCGAAGGCGCGCCGGCCTCCGCCGCGCAAGCCGTGCCGGCGGCGGGCGCCGGCAAATGAGGCTGGCCCGGCAGCGCTGGCTGCTGATGTCCCTCGCCTTGCTCTGCTGGCTGGGCGCGTGGCCATGGCACGCCAGCGCCGCCGCGCCCGTGCGCGTGCTGGTGGTCACCACCAACACCCACCTGCTGCCCGCCGCCGAGGCGCGCCTGCGCGAACTGGCCGGGCCGGGCAGGGTGGTGGTGGAGGCGGTCACCACCGCGCCCGCCGCGGCGCAGATCGCCGCCGCCGATGCCATCTACGCCTATTTCGCGCCCGCCGCCGTGCTCAGGCAGATGGCGCCGGCCATGCGCCAGGCAAGGCAGCGCGGCGCGCTGCTGCTGGCGGCGCCCGCCGCAACCGCCGAGGCCGCGTGGGGCATCAGCCTCGACGCGCCGCGTGGCCAGGCCGCCGAGGCGTACTGGAGCGCCGGCGGCGCCGACAACGTGGCCGGCTGGCTGGCCTGGACCATCGCCCAGGTGCGCGGCACGGATGCCATCGCCGTACCGCCGCCGCATCCGCTGCCCGCGTCCGGCATCTACCATCCGCGCGCCGCGCAGGCGTTCGCCACGCTGGCGGCATACCTGGCTTGGTATCGCACCGCGAGCGGCCTGCCGGCCCAGGCGCCGCTGGTGGGCATCGCTTTCTACGCCAGCAACTACCGCCAGCAGGATCTCGCCCATATCGATGCGCTGGTGGCCGCGCTGGAGAGCCAGGGCATCGGCGCCGTGCCGGTGTTCGGCTGGCCGCTTTCCAGCCTGGATGCGGCGCTGACGGTGGACGGGCGCAGCCCGCTGCGCGCGCTGTTCACGCTCAACCTCACCATCAGCCGCGCCGAGGACAAGGCCTGGCTGGAGCGCCACGGCCTGCACGCCATCAACCTGCTGGCCACGCGCGACAGCCAGGCCGCCTGGCGCGCCGACGCGCGCGGTATCGCCGGCGAGCGCCTGCCGCTGCTGCTCAACACGCCCGAGCGCGCCGGGGCCGGCGAGCCGATCCTGTTCGCCACGCTGGAAGACGAAAACGGCGCCAAGACCAGCCGCGCCGTGCCGGAGCGCGCCGATGCCGCGGTGGCGCGCGTGCGGCGCTGGATCGCGCTGCAGGACAAGCCGGCAGCGGACAAGCACATCGCCATCCTCTACTACAACAACCCGCCGGGCAGCGGCAATATCGGTGCCAGCTACCTGGCCACGCTGCCCTCGCTCGCGCAGATCATGGCGCGCCTGCGCGCGGCCGGCTACCAGACCGGCACTGCCTTGCCGGATACCGCGGAGCTGACCGCGCTGCTGGAGCGCAACGGCCGCAATATGGAGGAATGGTCGCCGGGCGAGCTGCGCGAGATGGTCGCGCGCGGACGCGTCACGCTGCTGCCGATGGCGCAATACAAGCGCTGGTTCGAGGCGCTGCCCGCGGCGTTCCGCCAGTCCGTGCTGGCCGCCTGGGGCCCGCCCGAGCGCAATCCGCTGATGCTGGTGGACGATGGCCGCGGCGGGCAGGATTTCGTGATTCCGGGCCTGCGCTTCGGCAACCTGTTCGTGGGGCCGCAACCGCTGCGCTCCACCTTCGCGCGCGCGATGGACACCTCGCACGACACCGTCACCCCGCCGCCGCATTCGTATATCGCCGCCTACCTCTGGTACCGCCACGCCTTCGGCGCCGACGCGATGGTCCACGTGGGGCGCCACGGCACGCTGGAATGGCTGCCCGGCAAGCAGGTGGGGCAGGCCGGCGACGACAGCGCCGAAGTGCTGCTGGGCGACCTGCCCAACGCCTACTACTACATCCAGGACGGCGGCGGCGAGGCCATACAGGCCAAGCGCCGCAGCGCCGCCGTGCTGGTCAGCCACCTGACCCCGCTGCTGACCCGCGCCGGCATGCCGGCCGCGCTGGCGAAGCTCGACGAGGTGATCGAGCAGCAGGAAGCCACCGCCGACAGCGCACCCGCGCTGGCCGAACAATACCGCCTGCAGGCACTGGCGCAGATCCGCGCGCTGGGCCTGGACCGCCAGCTCGGCGTGGACCTCGCCGCGCCATGGGAACAGGTCGAGCCGGTGATCCACCGGTTCCTGCACAAGGTGGAAGCCGAGCCGATGCCGCAAGGCATCCATGTGCTGGGCGAACTGCCGCCAGCGGATTTCCAGCGGCAGGCGCTGGCTACCGTGCTGGAAAGCGCGTTCGACGCCGGCGAGCGCAAACGCCTGGGCCATGACCCGTTGGCGAACTGGGCCGGCGCGCTGCTCGACGGGCGCGAGCCGGATCTGGCGGACCTGACGCCGCCGCTGGCGGACAAGGCAAAGGCCGCGCTGGCCGCGGCGCGCGCATGGCTGGCCGGCCTGCGCGCCTCACCGCGGAGCGAACTTGACGGCCTGGTGACGGTGCTCGCGGGCCGCTACCTGCCGACCGCGCCGCTCGGCGATCCGGTGCGCACGCCGCAGGGCCTGCCCACCGGGCGCAACCTGCATGCCTTCGACGGTGCCTTCATCCCCACGCCGGCCGCGTGGGAAGTCGGCAAGATGCTGGCGCGGCAGACGCTGGCGCGCTACCAGGCCGAAACCGGCGCGGCGCCCGAGCAGGTCTCGATGGTGCTGTTCTACGGCGAGACCGAGCGCCACCAGGGCGCGATGGAAAGCGAGGCGCTCTACCTGATGGGCGTGGAGCCGGTGTGGAACGCGCGCGGCGTGGTCGAGGACGTGCGGCTGATTCCCGATGCGCAGCTTGGCCGCCCGCGTGTCAACGTGCTGTTCACCATCTCCGGCATCTACCGCGACGGCTTCGGCGACAAGGTGGCGCTGCTGGACAAGGCCGCGCGCCTGGCCGCGGCCGCCGGCGACAACGCCGTCAGCCGCCACGACCGCGAGGCGCAGGCCGCGCTGCTGGCCGCCGGCGTGGCGCCGCCGCTGGYCGGGCGCCTGGCGCGCGCCCGCGTGTTCGCCGCCAGGCCGGGCAACTACAGCATCGGCGTGAACCAGATGGTGGAGCAGAGCCGCGACGTGGCCGGCGCCAACGGTTCCGCCGCACAGCCGGGGCAGGCGCTGGCGCAGCAATACCTGCGCTACATGAACTTCGCCTTCTCCGCCGAAGGCTGGGGCGAGACCGCGCCGCAGGCGCTGGCCAGCCACCTCAAGTCCAACCAGGCCGTGTTGTTCTCGCGCGCCAGCACGCTCTACGGCGCGCTCGACAACGACGATACCTACCAGTACGCCGGCGGCCTCAACCTCGCCACGCGCGCGGTCAGCGGGCAGGCACCGCGCTTCTGGCTGCACAACCTGCGCCGCCCCGCCGAGGCCGAGACCGTGGACGCGCGCACCTGGCTGGCCACCGAACTCAACGCGCGCAACTGGAACCCGCGCTGGATCGCAGGCATGCAGCGCTCCGGCTATGCCGGCGCGCGCGAGATGTTCAAGGAGATCGAGCATCTCTACGGTTTCCAGGCCACCAGCCCGGAACAGATGAGCGGCGATTTCTGGCAGCGGACCTACGACGTCTACGTGGCAGACAAGCTCGGCATGGGCATGGACAAGTTCTTCGCCGGCAACAACCCGCACGCGCGGCAAGGCATCCTGGCGCGCCTGCTGGAAGTGGACCGGCAGGGCAGCTATCGCTTCACGCCGGCCGAGCGCGCCGACATGGCGCGGCGCTACGTGGCATCGGTCAACCGCGACGGACTGTCGTGCACGGCCAATAGCTGTGGCAATCCGGCGCTGATGCAGTACATCGCGGGGCTGGGCCAGCAGGCCCGCCTGCCGGTGGATGCGCTGCGCGCGTTCGGCGAGCGGCTGGCGCGGGCGACGCCGGGGCGCGAGCCGGCTGCGCAGGGCAGCGGCCCGGCGCGGCCAGTGGCGGCAACGGCGGCCGCTCGCACGGTTGCCACGCCGCCAAAGCCGGCGCCGCCGGTGCCGCCGTTGCCGCCGTTGCCGCGCACGACCGAACACGTGGTCGGCCGGTTGCTCGAAGCGCGCACGCTCAACCTTGCGCCTTCGGCGCCGCTTGCCGGTCTGCGGCCACGCGAGGCGTGGTGGATGGCGGCACTGATGCTGTTGCTGGTCGGCGCCGGTGCCGGCGTGGAATGGCACCGGGGCCGGCGCCGGCAGGCCCAGCGCTAGCGGCGCGGCGGTGGACAGTACCGCACGATGTCTTTATGCTGTTCGCCTCGTTTCCACCGGCTGCCGCAAGCCGGACCCCGCTTTCCAAACGCCTGATTTCCCGAGCCCGCCACCATGCAGACCAGCAAGATTCCCGCAACCATCGTCACCGGCTTCCTGGGCAGCGGCAAGACCACCTTGCTGCGCCATATCCTCGAGAACGCCGGCGGGCGCCGCATCGCGGTGATCGTCAACGAATTCGGCGAACTGGGCATCGACGGCGAGATCCTCAAGGGCTGCGGCATCGGCTGCGACGAGTCGGGCGAGAGCAACGGCCAGCTCTATGAACTGGCCAACGGCTGCCTGTGCTGCACCGTGCAGGAAGAGTTCTTCCCGGTGATGGAGCAACTGCTGGAGCGCCGCGCCGACATCGACCACGTGCTGATCGAAACCTCCGGCCTGGCGCTGCCCAAGCCGCTGGTGCAAGCCTTCAACTGGCCCAGCATCAAGAACGCCTTCACCGTGGACGCGGTGGTCACCGTGGTCGATGGTGCCGCCGCGGCGGCCGGCCAGTTCGCCGCCGACCCGGACGCGGTGGACGCGCAGCGCAAGGCCGATCCCAATCTCGACCACGAATCGCCGCTGCACGAACTGTTCGAAGACCAGCTCGGCGCGGCCGACCTCGTCATCCTCAACAAGACCGACCTGATCGACGCCGCGCAGCGCGCCGAGGTGGAGGCGCTGATCCGCCCGGAGATCCCGGCCGAGGTGAAGATCGTCGGCGCGCAGGGCGGCAAGCTCGACGTGGCGCTGCTGCTGGGTCTGAACCGCGCGTCCGAGGACAGCATCCACCTGCGCCCGGACCACCACGGCTCCGCCGACGATCCCGAGCATGCCGACCATCATCACGACGAATTCGATTCGGTGGTGGTGGAGCTGGGCGAAGTGGAGCGCGACCATCTGGTCGGCGCCTTGCAGCAACTGGTGGAGCAGCACACCATTTACCGCATCAAGGGTTTCGCCAAGCTGCCCGGCAAGCCCATGCGGCTGGTGCTGCATGGCGTGGGCCGCCGCTTCGACGGCTACTTCGACCGCCGCTGGCAGCCGGGCGAGGCGCAGTCCACGCGCATCGTGCTGATCGGCCAGGAGCTGGAGCAGGCCACGCTGCAGGCCGCCTTGGAGGCTGCGCTGGCCACGGCGCAAGCCTGACGCCGCAGCCCTGACACGTCCGCCACGCGATGCACCTGCTTTCCACCCGCCCGGGCGGCTTCGTCGACGACAACGCCGGCGTGGTGCGCATCGTGCAGAGCCCGGCGCGCATGGTGGTGCTGAGCGCGGCGGACACTACGCTGTCGCTGCTGGCCGGCGTGTTCCCGCGCCTGGGCGAAGACTTCCCCACGGTGCGGCTGGCCAACCAGATGTACCTGCGCCAGCCCGCCTCGCTCGACATGTACGTGGACGACGTGCTGCAGCACGCGAGCGTGGTGGTGGTGGATCACCTCGGCGGCGACAGCGACTGGGCCTACGGCCTGGAGCGGCTGACCGAACTGGCGCGCGCGCGCGGCCAGTTGCTGGTGATGTTCTCCGGCGACCTGGCCGAGGACGCCAACCTGCTGGCGCGCGGCAACGCGCCGCCGGCGCTGTCCCATACCCTGTGGCGCTACCTGCGCGAGGGCGGCGCCGACAATGCAGAGCAGTTCTTCCGCTGCCTGGCCCACCACGCCTTCGGCTGGGGCGAGCCGGCGCTGCAGCCGCGCGTGCTGCCGCAGGCCGCGCTCTACCATCCGGCCCACGGCGTCGCCACGATGGCGGACTGGCAGCGCGACTGGATTGCGGATGCGCCGGTGGCGGCGCTGGTCTTCTACCGCGCCCACCTGCAGGCCGGCAACACCGATGTGTTCGATGCGCTGATCGCCGCGCTGCGAGCCGAGGGCCTCAACCCGCTGCCGCTGGCGGTGAATTCGCTCAAGGACACCCTGTGCCGCGAGGTATTGCAGCAGCTCTGCGCGGAACACCGCGCGGCGCTGGTGCTCAATACCACGGCCTTCGCGGTGTCGTCGCTCGATGCGCCGCAGACGTTGGCGCTGGCCGGCGACGCGCCGGTGCTGCAAGTGGTGCTCAGCGGCGGCAACCGCGAGGACTGGCTGCGCGACAACCAGGGCCTGGGCGCGCGCGACGTGGCCATGCACATCGCCATGCCCGAGGTGGACGGCCGCATCATCACGCGCGCGGTCAGCTTCAAGGGCCTGTCCTACCGCTGCCCGCATACCGAGGTGGACGTGGTGCGCTACCAGCCCGACGCGGAGCGCATCGCCTTCGTGGCGGCGCTGAGCCGGCGCTGGTGCCGCCTGCGCCGGATGCCCAACGCCGACAAGCGCGTGGCGCTGGTGCTGGCCAACTATCCGTCCAGCGAAGGGCGCATCGGCAATGGCGTGGGCCTCGATACGCCCGCCTCGGTGGTGGGCATCCTCGCCGCGCTGCGCGAGCACGGCTATCACTGCGAAGGCCTGCCCGCCGACGGCGACGAACTGATGCGCGGGCTGACGCAGGGCATCACCAACGACCTTGCCCAGCACGGCTGGCGCCCGGCCTTCCAGAGCCTGCCGATGGCGGACTACCTGGGCCACCTGCGTAGCCTGCCCGAGGAAAACCAGCGTGCCATCGCCGCGCAATGGGGCGAACCCGGGCAGGACCCGATGGTGCGGCAGGGCCGCTTCATGATCGCCGGCGTGCGCAGCGGACATCTGTTCATCGGCCTGCAGCCGGCGCGCGCCTACGCGCTGGCGGCCGGCACCACCGGCGCGCAGGACTACGCCAGCTACCACGACGCCGAACTGGTGCCGCCGCACGGCTACCTGGCCTTCTATTTCTGGCTGCGCCATGCCTTTGGCGCCGATGCCGTGGTCCACGTCGGCAAGCACGGCAACCTGGAATGGCTGCCCGGCAAGAGCGTGGCGCTGGCCGACTCCTGCTGGCCAGACGCCATCCTCGGCCCGCTGCCGCATCTCTACCCGTTCATCGTCAATGACCCGGGCGAGGGCGCGCAGGCCAAGCGGCGCGCGCAGGCTGTCATCATCGACCACCTGATGCCGCCGCTCACGCGCGCCGAGAACTACGGCCCGCTGCAGGACCTGGAACGCCAGGTCGACGAATACTACGAGGCGCTGGCGGTGGACCCGCGCCGCGCGCGGCTGCTGCGCAAGTCCATCCTCAAGCTGATCGTGGACCAGCAGTTGCACCGCGAGCTGGGGATCGACGCGCCGGCCGACAGCGACGGCGAGGATGCGCTGCTCAATCGTACCGACACCTATCTGTGCGAGCTGAAGGAATCGCAGATCCGCGATGGCTTGCATGTCTTCGGCGTGTCGCCGCAAGGCCGCCAGCGGCGCGACACGCTGCTCGCGCTGGGCCGTTTCCCGAGCGGCGACGGCCGGGGCGCGCAGGCCAGCCTGCTGGCCGCGCTCGCCGCCGATCTCGGGCTGGGCGAGGGCTTCGATCCGCTCGACGCGGACTGGGGCGCGCCGTGGCAGGGGCCGCGCCCGGCATTGCTGATGGCCGTCGATGCCGGCGCATGGCGTCACCACGGTGACACGCGCGAACGACTGGAAATGCTGGCGGCGCAGTTGCTCGGCGACGATGCAGTGCCGGCCGGCCTGCCGCAGGCCGCCGCCGTGCTGGCGCGCCTGCATGGCGAGGTGGCGCCGGCGCTGGACGCCTGCGGCGAGCAGGAAATGCGGCAGCTCGCGCGCGGGCTGGCCGGGCAATTCGTGCCGCCCGGCCCGAGCGGCGCGCCATCGCGCGGCCGCCCCGACGTGCTGCCCACCGGCCGCAATTTCTACTCGGTCGATACGCGCGCGGTGCCCACGCGCACGGCCTGGACGCTCGGCCTCAAGTCCGCCAATCAACTGATCGAGCGCCATCTGCAGGAACATGGCGATTATCCGCAGGCGGTGGGGCTGTCGGTATGGGGCACGGCCACCATGCGCAGCGGCGGCGACGACATCGCGCAGGCCTTCGCGCTGATGGGCGTGCGGCCGCGCTGGGCGGCCGGCAGCTTCCGCGTGACCGACTTCGAGATCCTGCCGATGGCGATCTTCGACCGCCCGCGCGTGGACGTGACGCTGCGCGTGTCGGGTTTCTTCCGCGATGCCTTTGCCAACGTCATGCGCCTGTTCGACGCCGCAGTGCAGGCCGTGGCCGAACTGGACGAGCCGCCCGAACTCAACCCCCTGCGCGAGCGCGTGCTGGCCGAGCGCGCCCGCCTGGAAGCGCAGGGCCTGCCCGCCGCCGAAGCGCGCCGGCGCGCCGGCTGGCGCGTGTTCGGCGCGCGCCCGGGCGGCTACGGCACCGGGCTGCAGGACCTGATCGACAGCCGCGCCTGGCAGGACGACAACGACCTCGCCCAGGCCTACCTGCATGCCGGCGGCTACGCCTACGGGCAGGGCACCGACGGCGTGGAGGCACGCGCCAGCTTTGCGCAGCGCCTGTCGGGCCTGGACGCCGTGGTGCAGAACCAGGACAACCGCGAGCACGACCTGCTCGACGCCAACGACTACTACCAGTTCCAGGGCGGCATGGCCGCCGCCGCGCGCACCTTCGGCGGCGCGCAGCCGGCCATCTACCATGGCGACCACAGCAACCCGGCCGCACCGCGCATCCGCACGCTGCAGGAAGAAATCAGCCGCGTGATCCGCGCGCGCGTGGTCAATCCCAAGTGGATCGACGGCGTCAAGCGCCACGGCTACAAGGGCGCCTTCGAGATGGCCGCCACCGTGGACTACCTGTTCGGCTTCGACGCCACCACGCGCGTGGTATCCGACCACCAGTACGCGCTGGTGACCGACGCTTACGTGAACGACGCCGACACGCGCGCTTTCCTGCGCCGGCACAACCCGCGCGCGCTGCACGCCATCTGCGAGCGCCTGCTCGAGGCCGCGCAGCGCGGCCTGTGGCAGGCGCCCGGCGAGCGCCGCGCCCAACTCGAACAGCACCTGCTCGACAGCGAGCAGGCATTGGAAGGAGCCTCCCGATGACCGCCGCCGCACAGCGCTCGCGCTTGCCGTTTCCGTTCAGCGCGCTGGTAGGCCAGCAGCGCCTGCAGCAGGCGCTGCTGCTCGCCGCGGTGGACCCCGGCATCGGCGGCGTGCTGGTGAGCGGCCCGCGCGGCACCGCCAAGTCCACCGCCGCGCGGGCGCTGGCCGAGCTGCAGCCCGAAGGGCAGTTCGTCACGCTGCCRCTGGGTGCCAGCGAGGAACAACTGACCGGCACGCTCGACCTGGGCCATGTGCTGCGCCAGAGCGAGGTGCGCTTCGCCCCCGGCCTGCTGGCGCGCGCGCACCAGGGCGTGCTCTACGTGGACGAGGTCAACCTGCTGCCCGACCATCTCGTGGACCAGTTGCTCGACGTGGCCGCCAGCGGCATCAACGTGGTGGAGCGCGACGGCGTCTCGCACCAGCACGAGGCGCGCTTCGTGCTGGTCGGCACCATGAACCCGGAGGAGGGCGAACTGCGCCCGCAATTGCTGGACCGCTTCGGCCTGGCGCTGACGCTGGAGAACTGCACCGATCCCGCGCAGCGCCAGGCCATCGTCCGCACCCGGCTGGCCTTCGACACCGACCCCGAAGCGCTGCGCGCGCGCCATGCCGGCGCGCAGGACGCCTTGACGCGCCAGGTGCATGCCGCCCGGGCCGCGCTGCCGGCACTCGCGTTCAGCGACGCGGTGCACGAACGCGTTGGCCGCCTGTGCCTGGACGCCGCGGTGGACGGTGTGCGGGCGGACCTTGTGATGCTGCGTGCGGCACGCGCGCTGGCTGCGCTGCAGGGCGACGCGGCCATCGTGCCCGCGCACGTGGACACCGTGGCCGAACTGGTGCTGCATCACCGCCGGCAGGTGCCGCCCGAACCGGGTCGCGCGCCGGGCCACGAACATGCCGACGACCGCAGCGAAGCCAGCCCCGCCGCAGCGGGCTCCGCCAACCCCTGGGGCGCGCTGCCGCCACCCGCGGCCAGCACGGCGGCGGGCATCGCACCGGTCAAATCCGTGAGGCCGCTGCCCGCAAAAAAAGCCTGAGCCACCGGCAGGCCGCCGCCGATTCCCGGCAAGGCGGCAACCGGTGGCAAGGCCCCCGCTTCTCCGCGCCAGGCCCCTCGCATGGCCGCCTGAACGGCCAGCGCATCCACTGGCCGCGCACGCTCGCCGCCAAGCGCACCGCACCGCTCGCGCCGGGCCACCTGCGCATGCGGGCGCAGCAGGCGCAGGCGGGCGTGCTGCATTGCTTCGTGCTGGACTGTTCCGCCTCCATGCTGCACGGCCGCCAGCTCGCGCTTGCCAAGGGCGTACTGCTGCGCCTGCTGCAGCGCGCCTACCAGGCCCGCGCCGAGGTCGCGCTGGTGTGCTTCGCCGGCACCCATGCCGAAGTCCGCCTGCAGCCGGCCCGCGCCCGGCCGTGGAGCGAAGCGTGGATTCGTCCCATCGCCGGCGGCGGCGGCACGCCGCTCGCGCTCGGCATGCAGCGCGCGGGCGAGCTGCTGGCCCGCGCCGCGCGCCGCCGTCCGGCGCAGCAACGCTGGCTCTGGCTGCTCAGCGACGGCCGCAGCCCGGAGCAACCCGTGCGACCGCACCGGGCGGACGCCGTGATGGTGGTGGACTTCGAGCAGCAGGCGGTAGCGCTGGGGCGGTGCCGCGAGCTGGCCGCGGCCTGGGATGGGGAGTATTTGCTGGCGCAGGCGCTGGTCGCCTGAATGATCGGCTGTCCGCGCCGACGGCATTCCCGGGGCCGGGCGCGCAGGCCGGCTACAGATCTGCAGTTGGGTGGAAGTGGATTCCTGTACCGCCAGTACGCACCGGTTTCGTCCCGGGCTTGTTTCGAGCCACGGCCGCGACGGCATGGCTAAGTGGAAACCATTAGCGGTTCGTCCTTGCTCCTGCCTGAATCCAGGTACTAGAATATCCTACATCGCGAATAAGAATTCGCAATCCGAATATTTAGGTGATGCACGGGTGATGCACGGGTGAAGCACAGATGAAGCGCAGGTAACTCGTACATGCGGCACAAGCCGGCAAGATGACCGGCGGGGCGAGGTACCACATGCGTTTCCAGAATTTTTTTTCGTGTTTAATTTGCGAATAAAAATTCGCAATCCGAATTAACCAGCCGCGATGGCGTATCGGCACTGAGGTGGCACTGAGATGGCACTGAGGCGATAGGCATGCGCGGTTTATCAGCGAGGGCTTTCCTCCGTCAGTTCGACGAATTAAAATTCGCATTCCGAACTAACAGTGGAGATTGACATGGCACCCGAGAACACAGTCCGTTCCGCATCGAAGGCGAGCAGCGCGGGCGACGCATCGAAGAACACGGTGCAGTCGCTGGCGAAGGGCTTCCGCATTCTCGAAGCGTTCTCGGCACAGGAACCCGAGCTGACCATGGCCGAGGTGGCGCGCCGCGCAGGGCTGGACAATGCCACCGCCTTCCGCTTCCTCAATACGCTGGTGGACATCGGCTATGTGCAGCGCGTGCCGGACACGCGCCTGTTCCGGCTGTCGCTCAAAGTGCTGGACCTTGGTTTCGACGCCATTGCCCATGCCGACCTGCGCACGCGTGCAAGGCCGATCCTGCGCGCGCTGGTGGGGGAGATCAATGAAGCCGCCTCGATTGGCGTGCTGGATGGCGCGGACGTGCTCTACGCAGAACGTGTGCAGGCCGGGCTGACGCGGCTCGGGGTCGATATCCGTATCGGCAGCCGGGTGCCGGCGTATTCCACGGCGGTCGGCTACGCCATCCTGGCATCGCTGCCACGGGACACGCAGACCCGCGTGCTGGACGCGCAGCCGCGCCAGAAGCTGACCGACCACACCCTCACCGAGCTCGACATCATTCTCGAGCGGCTCGAGACAGTGCGCGCCAAGGGTTACGCATTGTCCGACCAGGAAACCGTGTCCGGCCTGTACGTGGTCGCCGCACCGGTGCTGGACGTGGACGGCGTGCCGCTTGCGGGCCTGAGCGTGGCCGCACCGGCGATGAATACCTCGCTCGACGATTTCGAATCGACCACGGCGCCGGCGGTAGTGCATGCCGCTACCGAACTGGCCCGTGCGTTGCAACCCTCCGGAGGCTTCATTCCGCCTTCCTTATCGCCAACCTTGCGCCGCTAGCGCCTGCTTCACCAGGAGACAAACGTGTCTGATATCAATTTCCGCGGCATCATCCCCGCCATCGCGGTCCCGTTCAACGCGGACTACAGCATCAATGAGCCGGAACTGCGCCGCTTTTCCCGGTGGCTCGGCGGCCAGGAGGGTGTCACGGCGCTGATGACCAACGGCCACACGGGCGAAGTCTTCTCGCTGACCCCGCGCGAACGCGCCGAGGTGACGCGTATCACCGCGGACGCCACCAAGGGCATCTGCCCGGTGATCTCGTCGATCGTCTGCGAAGGCATCAACGATGCCGTGGAGCAGGCCGGCTGGGCCAGGGAAGCTGGCGCCGCGGGACTCGATATCATGCCGCCGCACCACTGGCTGCGCTTTGGCTTCAAGCCCGAGCACTGCCTCGACTATTTCAACGCCATCGGCAAGGCCAGCGGCCTGCCGCTCGTGGTGCATATCTACCCGGCCTGGACGCGCGGCTCCTATTCGTCCGAGTTGCTCGCCGAACTGGCAAGGCTGCCTTATGTGAAGGCGTTCAAGATGGGCGAGCGCGAGATGAACAAATATGCGCGGGACATCAAGGAGATCCGCGCCGCCGACCCCACCAAGGTGCTGATGACCTGCCATGACGAATATCTGCTGTCGTCGATGGTGCAGGGCATCGACGGCGCGCTGGTCGGCTTCGCCTCGCTGATCCCCGGCCTGATCAACGACCTGCTCAAGGCGGTCCAGGCCGGCGACCTGCACGAAGCGATGCGCGTGCAAGCCCTGATCAATCCCCTCAAGGACGCGGTGTACGGCGCCGGCGAGCCGACCGGCGAAGCGCACGGCCGCATGAAGGCCGCCATGGCGCTGGCCGGCATCATCAGCGACGGCACGGTGCGCCCGCCAACCCACGCGCCGTCGGCTGCCGAACTGGCTGCCATCCAGGCCGCGCTTGCGCAGGCCGGCATTACCCAGAAGGCCGCGGCCTGATACTGCCGCGCCGATGCCCGGCCTGTGAGCGGCCCGCAGCCATGCGCGGCGGCGCCGCGGCGGCATGGTCGCCAGCGATGTGTTTTCGGGAGGGACCAGATGAGCCAATCGACGCAGAACCAGGACACGCCCGCGCAACCGGCAAGGCACGCCATTGTCACCGGCGCCAGCTCCGGCATCGGCGCCGCCATTGCCCGGCGCTTGCTGGACGCAGGCTGGCACGTGACCGGCCTGGACCGTACGCCGGTGGCCAGCAGYGAAGGTTTCAGCGCGATCGAAGTCGACCTGACCGACGCACCGCGGCTGGCGGCCGCTGTCGGTGCGCTGCCGCGGGTCGATGCCATCGTCCATGCCGCCGGCTTCATGCGCACGGCCGCGCTGGGCGAACTCAAGCCGGAAGACGGCGAGGGCATGTGGCGTATCCATGTGCAGGCCGCCTCGGTGCTGGCCAATGCGCTGCTGCCGGTGCTGCCCGACGGCGCGCGCATCGTGCTGATCGGCAGCCGCACCGCTGGTGGCGCACCCGCGCGCAGCCAGTACGCGGCAACCAAGGCCGCGCTGCTGGGCATGGCGCGTTCATGGGCGGCGGAGCTGGCGCCGCGCGGCATCACGGTCAACGTGGTGGCGCCCGGCGCTACCGAAACGCCGATGCTGAACGACCCCGGACGCAAGGGCACGCCGCCGCGCACGCCGCCCATCGGGCGCTTTATCCGCCCCGGCGAAGTGGCCGGCGTGGTGAGTTTCCTGCTCGGCCCGGACGCAGGGGCCATCACCGGCCAGCAGATCGTGATCTGCGGCGGCGGGTCGCTGTAGCGCGGCCAGGCCGCACCGAAGACAACGAGATACCGGATACACCGAACACCGGATACACCGAACACCGAACATACACCGCATACACCGAACACTGGAGATAGCCATGTCTGTGCGCATCATTGWCGTCCGCGAGGTGACGAAGCCGATTTCGTCGCCCATCCGCAATGCCTATATCGATTTCTCGAAGATGACGACCAGCCTCGTCGCCGTGGTGACCGACGCCTTCCGCGACGGCAAGCGCGTGATCGGCTACGGCTTCAACTCCAATGGCCGCTATGGCCAGGGCGGCCTGATCCGCGAGCGCTTCGCGCCGCGCATCCTGGCGGCCGATCCGGGCTCGCTGCTGGACGACACCGGCACCAATCTCGATCCCGGCCGCGTGTGGGCCGCAACCATGTCCAACGAGAAGCCCGGCGGCCACGGCGAACGCTCGGTCGCGGTCGGCACCATCGACATGGCGGTCTGGGATGCCGTGGCCAAGATCGCCGGCAAGCCGCTGTTCGGGCTGCTGGCCGAGCGGCACGGCGTCAAGGCCAACCCGCGCGTGTTCGTCTACGCCGCCGGCGGCTACTACTACCCGGGCAAGGACCTGGGCGCCTTGCGCTCCGAGATGCGCTCCTACCTCAAGCGCGGCTACAACGTGGTCAAGATGAAGATCGGCGGCGCCAGCATCGAGGAAGACAGCGCGCGCATCGAAGCCGTGCTGCAGGAGATCGGCGCCGACGCACAGCTTGCCGTGGATGCCAACGGACGCTTCGATCTCGATACCGCCATCGCCTACGCCAAGATGCTGCGCGACTATCCGCTGTTCTGGTACGAAGAGGCCGGCGATCCGCTGGACTATCACCTGCAGGCCACGCTGGCCGAGTACTACCCGGGCGCCATGGCCACCGGCGAAAACCTGTTCAGCCACCAGGACGCCCGCAACCTGATCCGGTATGGCGCCATGCGCCCCGACCGCGACTACCTGCAGTTCGATTGCGCGCTGTCCTATGGCCTGGTCGAGTACGAACGCACGCTGGAAGTGCTGAATACGTTCGGCTGGTCGCCGCGCCGCTGCATCCCGCACGGCGGCCATCAGATGTCGCTCAATATCGCCGCCGGCCTGGGCCTGGGCGGCAACGAAAGCTATCCCGACCTGTTCCAGCCGTATGGCGGCTTCCCCGATGGCGTGAAGGTGATCGAAGGGCATATCACCATGCCAGAGCTGCCCGGCATCGGCTTCGAAGGCAAGGCCGACCTCTACGCCGAAATGGTGGCGCTGGCGCAGCCATGAATCGCCGCGCGTCGGGGACAAGGCGCCGCTGACCCGGGACCGAGAACCGCCATTGATGGCGGCACCGGGACCAACGGCAAGCGCACCGCGCTGGCCTTGTCGATCGATACCACGCGCCGCGGGCGCGCCGGGCCATGGCCCGGCCACCCGGCGGCATGCGCTTTCAGTCGAGATACAGGAGACAAAGATGCAATTGAACACGCTGTCCCGCCGGCTTGCCCGTCGCGCCGCCCAGGCGCTGCTGCTGTGCGCCGCCGCCATGGCCACCGCCGTTGCGCAGACCTATCCCTCCAAGGCCGTGCGCGTCATCATTCCGTTTCCGCCCGGTGGCCCGACCGACACGGTCGGCCGCATGCTGGCGCAGAAGCTGGCCGAGCAGACCGGGCAGAGCTTCATCGTCGACAACCGCCCCGGCGGCCAGGGGATCATCGGCGCCGATGCGGTTGCCAAGGGGGCAGCCGACGGCTATACGCTGCTGTTCAGCGCCTCCACCTTCACCACCACGCCGATGACGCTGAAGTCGTCGCCCTACGACGTAACGCGCGACTTCACGCCCGTTGCGCTGGTGGGCAAAGGCCCGCTGGCGGTGTCCGTCAATCGCAAGCTGCCCATCAACAACATCAAGGAGCTGATTGCCTATGCCCAGGCGCATCCGGGCAAGATGTCGTTTGCCATCGGCTCGCAGGCCTCCGCCGGCCACCTGTCGACGGAGATGCTCAAGCGCGCGGGCAAGATCGACTACCTGGTGGTGCCGTACAAGGGCTCTGCGCCGGCCTACCAGGACCTGATCGGCGGTGCCATCGACGGCTTCATCGATCCCGTGCTCGGCGCCCTGACATACCATAAGAGCGGCATGGTGCGCGTGGTCGCGGTGACCTCGAAGGACCGCCTGCCATCCATGCCCGACGTGCCTACCGTCGGCGAGACCGTGCCTGGCTACGAGTTTTACTCGTGGTACGGTCTGTGGGGGCCGGCCAAGCTGCCGGCGGAGGTGACCAGGCGGCTCAATGCCGAGGTCAACAAGGCGCTGTCTTCCGACCTGCGCGCCAGACTGGCAGAGCAGGGCTACCTGCTGTCGCCCGGGACGCCCGAGGATTTCGCGCGCTTCGAGAAGGAAGACATGGCCCGCTCCGCCAAGATCGTGGCGGAGGCGAAGATTCGCGCGGAATAGGGCGGACTTCGGCCCCAACTTCCGCCCCGGCTTCGGCGCCGACTTCGGTGCCGACGTCGGGGCGGACTTCGGGGCGGGATCGCGCCTGGCCGGTCTCACCCCATCCGCACCTCGATCTCGTCGTACCGGCGTACCCGGTACACCACCATCGACACCAGCCAGCTCAGCACGAACACGCCGATGATCACGTAGCCGAGCATGCCGAAGTGCGCGTTCAGCTCGCCAACCACGTCCCACAGGCCGCCTTCCAGGCCAAGCTTGTCGGCGATCAGGCCGAGCGCCTCGATGCCGCCGATCACCACCGCCACCACCACCGACACCAGCGTGATGGTCATGTTGTAGTAGAGCTTGCGGATCGGCTTGGTGAAGGCCCAGCCGTAGGCGCCGAGCATCAGGATGCCGTCGGTGGTGTCCACCAGCGACATGCCCGCCGTAAACAGCGCGGGGAACACCATGATGGTCCAGAACGGCACGCCCTTGGCGGCCTCCGCGGCGGACAGGCCGAACAGGGCCACTTCGGTCGCGGTGTCGAAGCCGAGGCCGAACAGCAGGCCCATGGGAAACAGGTGCCAGCTGCGGCTGGCAAGGCGGAACAGCGGGCGGAACAGCCGCGCAAGGAAGCCGCGGTTGTTGAGCAGCAGGTCCAGGTCTTGCTCCTTGAGCGCTTCGCCGCGCCTGACGGCGCGGAAGGCGCGCCACACCGAGATCAGGATCAGCAGGTTGAAGAAGGCCAGCAGGAACAGGAACAGTGCCGACACGCTGGTGCCGATCATGCCGCCCACGGCCTTCATGTCGGCGAAGCGGGTCTGCAGCGCGGCGGCGGCCACGGCGATGCCGATCGACATCAGCGTGACCACGGTGGAGTGCCCGAGCGAAAAGAAGAAGCCGACCGCGACCGGACGCTTGCCTTCCTGCATCAGCTTGCGCGTGACGTTGTCGATGGCGGCGATATGGTCGGCGTCCACGGCGTGGCGCAGTCCCAGCGAGTAGGCGAGCACGGCCGAGGCCAGCAGCATGGGGTGGTCGCGGAAGGCGGCCAGCGCCCAGATCCAGGCGCCGACATTGGCGGCGATCAGGAAGGCGTACAAGGCGATGACCTTGCGCCGTACGTCGGCGTGCTGGTCGTTGAAGATGCTGGCGAGGAAGCGGAGCATGGTCGGTTCTGTGATCTAGTGCGAATCGGTCAGCGTTGTGTCCCGGCGCGGCGACGGGGGCGGAACAGGCGCCGCCAGCCTATCACCACGCCGCTGACGGAGATGAGGAGCCCGGCGGCGGACAGCGCCCACACGGCAATGTCCCACGCGGGCCGGTGCCGCAGCAGCCAGCCCAGGTCCCAGCTGTGCGCCGCGTTGAACAGCCAGCGGTAGGCGCGCCGGCTGCCGTCGCTGCGGCCGAGCAGGCTGCCGTTGGTGGCGTCGAGATAGGCCCAGGTGGCGGCGGCGTCGTCGAAGCGTACCCGCAGCACGGGCAGCTTGCGCGGCTGGTGATGGCTGTACCAGTAGTCGTCCGGCTGCGTCAGCAGTTCGCTCCCGGCGATGCCGGCCCCGGGCACCAGGCTGGCGGCAGCTGCGGTGAGCCGCTCGCCGGTTGGCGCGAGCGCGGCGCCGGTATCGGCGCGATAGGCGAGGCCGTCCTGCGCCGCGGTCGCCACCAGCAGCACCGGCTGGCCTGCCTGCCACGTCATGCGGATTTCGCGCGGTCGCCCGGCGGCGCGCAACTGGCTGGCCAGCGCGCTGCCGTCCAGATCGGCAAAGCGCGGCAAGGTCTGTCCCGCATAGCGCTCGAGCGCGGCCTGGTCGAAATTCCGCCCCGGGAACCACTGGTTGGGGTTGACCGAGAGCCAGCCGCTGGCCAGCCATGCCAGCAGGAACAGCGCGCCGCCCAGCCCGGCGACATGGTGCCAGGCCATCCAGCCGTGGTAGGGCGAGGTGCCGCCCGCGCTGCCATGCGCAAAGCGGCGCTGCACGCGCAGCCGCAGCCAGCCGATCCAGATGCCGCTCACCGCCACGGCCATGCACACGCCGGAGGTCCACAGCACCACCTGCCGCCACAGCGGGGGATCGGCGCGCACCGGCGTGAAGTACAGCCAGTGCGGCACCGCGCCCAGCCAGTTCCAGAAGCGCTCGGCGCGCCTGGTGTCGCGCATGACTTCGCCGGTGCGCGCGGACACGTACAGTTCGGTGCCGGCATCGTCGTCCAGCGCGATGCGGTGCAGCGGGCGCCAGGCGTTCAGGCCGTTGGGCACGGTCCACTGGTCGCGCTCGGCGGTCTCGACCCAGCGTGCCTTGCCCACACGGGCGAAGCGCGCGGCGATGTCCTGCGCGGTGGCGGCATCCACCTGCCCGATGGGCGCGCCGTCGCGCGCGGAGACCGTGTGCGGCGTGCCGCGCCAGTCGACCATGCGGTAGACCGGCTGGGTGCCCATCATCTCCAGGCGCAGGCTGCGCGGGAAGCGCTCCAGGCCGGCGCTGGCCATGGCGGCGGCCGGCGTGACCCGCACCGCGGGCAGGTCCAGCGGCGGCAGGCCGGCGAGGCGTTCTGCATCGGTCAGCGCGGGAAAGGCCACGTACATCATGACCAGGCCCGAGAGAAACCACATCGCGATCAGCAGGCAGCCGGCGATGCCGGCCCAGCGGTGGATCAGGTAGAGCCAGCGTCGCGTGAAGCGCCAGCCGCGCTCCCGCCAGGACCCCGGGCGGCGCATCGTGGCCATGCCTAGAAGTAGARGTTGGCCGACAACTCTGCCGCGCGCGGCCGCCCCAGCAGCCACTGCCCGCCGCTGTTGCCGGAGGTCTCGGCGTAGTTGCGGTTGAACAGGTTGTACACGCGCAGCGCCAGCGCCGTCTTGCGCGACACGCGCCACTGCAGCGAGGCGTCCACCACGGTGTACGAGGGCATGGCCGTGGTGTTGGCGTTGTTGGTATAGCGCCGGCCCACATAGCGCAGGCCGCTGCCCACCTGCCACTGCGGCGCGAAGGCCCAGGTCAGCCACAGGTTGGCCGCCTGCTGCGGCACGCCAGTCGGCACATTGCCGTTGCGCGAGACCAGCGCGCCGTTCACGCTTTCGGCGAAATCGTCATAGCGCGCGCGCAGCACGGTGCCGTTGGCGTCCACGCGCAGGCCGCGCATGAGTTCGATGCTGAGGGAGGCTTCCAGCCCGCGCGAGGACTGCTCGCCTACCTGCACCGTCAGCGCCGGGTTGCTGGCGTCGCGCGTGAGCAGGTTCTTCTTCACGATCTGGTACGCGGCGAAGGTCCATTCGCCGCGCTGGTCCCAGAACGATTGCTTGATGCCGGCCTCGATCTGCCGGCCGGTGGCGAGCTTGAAGTCCTTCTGCGCGTCCGAGGTGGTGATCAGCGCGCCGAGCGGATCGGTGGCGGTGGCGTACTGCGCGTAGACCGACAGCTTCGGCGTGAGCTCGTAGACCGTGCCGGCGCGCCACGTCACGTTGTTGAAGTTGCGGGTCCAGTCGTCGCCAGTGAGCAGGTTGCCGCGCTCGAGCTGGGCATGGTCGAAGCGCACGCCGCCTATCACCGACCACTGCTGCGTGAGCTTGAGGCGGTCCTCGCCGAACAGGGCGGCTTGCGTGGTGTGGGTGCGGTAGCGCGGCGAAGTGACCACCCCCGGCGGGCTGAAGAACTGGCCCGGATCGAACTGATAGGCGTTGACGGTGGACGTGCCGCCGTAGGGCGAGTTGTTGCTGTGGGTGAAGTTGATGCGGTTGACGTCGAAGCCCACCGTGGCGGTGTTGGCCATGCCGAACAGCTGCCCGTCGATCTTCAGGTCGGCGCGGTCGCCTACCTGTTCCTGGTCGTGCAGGATTTCCAGGTAGTCGGTGCGGCGCACCTGGCCGGAGGCGGGGAGGAAGGTGTAGGACTCGGCATCGCGCCAGTGGCGCTGGCTGGTGAGGTAGTAGAACTGGTTGCGCACGGTCACGCGTTCGTTCGGCTGCCATTGCGCGGCCAGGCGCGTCCAGCGGTCGCGGTAGGTGATCTCGCTGTCGCCCACGTTGTAGTTCTTCGTGCGCAGCGACGTATCCAGGCTGCCGTTGACCAGCGGCGTACCGAAATAGCGCATCGGGTGCTGGTCGCCGTCGTCATAGGACAGCGTGACATTGAACTCCGGCGAGACGTCGAGCCGCACCGCGGCGGATACGGCCACGTTGCGCGATTCGCCGCGTTCCACCCAGCCGGCGGAGCGTCCGTAGTTGACATTGAAGCGGTAGGAGAGGTTGTCGTTGACCGCGCCGCCGGTGTCGAAGGCCGCGCGCGCCGTCCGCTGGGTGCCGCCGGTGAGCTGCAGCTCGTTGGTGATCGGCGCGCGCATCGGCTTCTTGGGAATCACGTTGACCACGCCGCCGATGGCGCCCTCGCCATACATGACCGACGCCGCGCCGCGCAGCACCTCGATGCGGTCAACCGACCAGGTATCGAAGGGGAAGGTCACCGTGCCGGCCGCCACGTAGAGGCGCGTGCCGTCGTAGAGTTGCATCACCGAGCCCTGGCCCGAGAAGCCGCGCGCGGTCAGCGCGGTGCCGCCGTTGCCGGGGGCGCCGTTGGCGATGATGCCGGTGGCGCGGGACACGGCGTCGCTCACGGTCAGGTCGCCGCGCTCGCGGATCACCTCGCCGGGCAGCACCTCCACGCTGGCCGGGGTCTCGAGCGGCGTCAGTCCCAGCCGGCTGGCGGTACTGGCAGGTTCCGACAGCGACAGGCCGGGCAGCGCCGCCGCGCTGCTGATCACCACCGGCGGCAGCACGGCGGCGTCTTTCGGTGCCGGCTGCGCATGCGCGCGGCCGGGTGCTTCGGTGTCTTCGGCGGCCCGGGCGGCCTCCGCGCCGGCGCCGGCAAAGGCCCCCAGCGACAGTGCCAGCGCACAACCGCGGGCCAGCTTGCGGCGGGTGGGGGAAAACCGGGGCCGGACAGGGCCGGGCGGGGCGGTGCGGGTGAAACGGGAGCGCGCGGGCATGGACTTTCCATCGTGAGCCGCAGGCGACCCCGCCCGCGGCAATGAACGAACAAGCCACGGACGCGCGCGCAATGGCGCCGGGACGCATGCCCGGCAGCCTCACGCCTTGCCGCCCGTCCGCAGCCTCGGTGATCGTTCGCAAGGCCGGTATCCGGGCTCGCAGGGGGACGCACTGCCGCTTGGGCGCGTCCAGGGTGCCGCCTTCCCACGCGTTCCGACGCGCAGTGGCTGCCGCGGCCTGTGGGCCCGGCGTGACACCTTTCTACCTGCTGACCGTTGCGGGGGCAGCACAGGATTTGCCGCGCACATGGCGGCGCACCTGTTTCCCGTTTAACCCTCGCCGCGTGTCGCGCGGCGGGGGCACCTTCGAACCTGTTGCAATCCAATTGCAGGAGCAATGTGGAAAGCGACCGCGATTGTAACGGGATTTCTACTGTGCTTGCCTGGTGGCCTGGCCCTTCGTTGTGATCACGCACACCGGGGCGGTGGTGCACCGGGATGGCGATCTGCGGCGCGATTTTGGTGCTTTATGCGCCATTCCGTCCGCATCCTGGTGGCTTCTTGCGGAGATGCCGCACGCAGCGCTAAAGAAGACAAGGTGCGCTCCGATATCCGTGCATGCCGCGTGCCTTTTGCATCGCCGGCGCATGCCTGGATATAAAGCGAACCCTTCCATGAATCACCTGACCCTGCGAAAAAAGCTGTGGATCCCCCTCGTGCTGGCCTGGCTCGGCCTGCTGCTGCTGACCGTGACGCACGCCTTCCAGACCCGGCAACTGCAGATGGCGGACCGTCGCGGCGAACTGGCCAACGTGGTCGACATGTCGCTGTCGCTGGTGCGTGACTACGCCGAGCAGGCGCGCCTGGGCAAGATGACCGAAGACGAAGCCCGTGCGCAGGCCATCGCCCGCATCGCCGCGCAGCGCTACGGCAAGGATGGCTATATCACCATCGTCGGCGCGGATTCGGTGCTGGTGATGCATCCGATCAACGCCAAGCTCAACGGCAAGAACATGATCGACTTCAAGGATGCCAAGGGCAATGCCTTGTACGTCGAGATTGCCGCGCGTGGCGCGTCGCCCGAGGGCGCGGGACACCTGGACTACTGGTGGCCCAAGCCCGGCAGCGACCAGGCCAGCCCCAAGATCGGCTACGTGGCCCGCTACAAGCCGTGGGGCTGGGATCTCGTCGCCGGCACCTATATGGATGATGTGCAGGCACAGTTCCGCGCTTCCCTGTATCAGTCGCTTGGCCTGCTGGTGCTGCTCGGCATCGTGATCTCGGTGGTGGCCACGCTGCTGATCCGCAGCATCCAGCGCTCGGTCGGTGGCGAGCCCGCTGCGGCGGCGGCGCTGGCGCTGCGCATGGCCGGCGGCGACCTCACGGTGCGTGCCGACACCGCCCCGGATGACAATGCCAGCCTGATGTACGCCATCGGCCATATGCGCGACCAGCTTGCCGGCACGGTGGCGGGCATCCAGCAGTCGGCCGATTCCATCAGCGCCGCCGCGCAGCAGATCGCCGCCGGCAACACCGACCTGTCGAGCCGCACCGAGCAGCAGGCGGCCTCGCTGGAGCAGACCGCCGCCAGCATGGAGCAGATCACCGCCACCGTGCGCCAGAACGCCGACAACGCCGCCGAGGCCAGCCAGTACGTGGCCGATGCCGCGCAGATCGCGCAGCAGGGCGGCAGCGTGGTGAGCGAGGTCGTGGCCAAGATGCGCGGCATCACTGCCAGCTCGCGCAAGATCAACGACATCATCRGCGTGATCGACGGCATCGCSTTCCAGACCAAYATCCTSGCGCTSAATGCAGCGGTGGAAGCSGCGCGTGCCGGCGAGCAGGGCCGCGGCTTCGCCGTGGTGGCCGGCGAGGTGCGCAACCTCGCGCAGCGCAGCGCGGGTGCCGCCAAGGAAATCAAGACCTTGATCGTGGAATCGGTGGGGCAGGTCGACAGCGGCTCCGCCCTGGTCGAGCAGGCCGGCCAGACCATGGCCGAGATCGTCAACGCGGTGGGCCGCGTGACCGCCATCATGGACGGCATCGCCTCGGCCACGGCCGAACAGCGCACCGGCATCGAGGAGGTCAACCGCGCGGTCTCGCAGATGGACCAGATGACGCAGCAGAACGCAGCGCTGGTGGAGCAGGCCAGCGCGGCCGCGGCCTCGCTCGAAGACCAGGCCGGCGCGCTGCACCATGCGGTGTCCGCCTTCCGCCTCGTGCCGGCATGAGTGCGCGGGCCGGGCGCGCGCCGTTTGCGCGCCCGGCCCTATCCCTATAGCAGCGACTTGCCCTGCGCCAGGATCTTGTCGCAGACCTGCTTGGTGACCTGATCCTTGAGGCCGCCGCCGCTGAGGTCGAACTTGTTGCCGTCGCTGCTGCTGAGTATTCCCTTGGCGCCGTCCGTGTAGCCGGGGTCCGATGTCGCCGAGCCGCCGAGCTTGCCCATCAGCTGGTCCTTGACGGACGAAGCGCCGCCGCCGCCGAGGTAGTTGTTCTTGACGCAATACTCCAGCACACCGGCCACATTGCCGATGCTGCCGGAACTCAGCGATTGCAGCGAAGGCATGCCGCCGCCCAGGCTGCCGGCGAGGCCGCCCAGGCCGCCGGTGCTGCTTCCTCCGCCCTGCGTGGCTCCCTTGAGCATGTCGCCGATCTGCGCGTGGATCGCGGCCGCCGGCAGCAGGCCGGCGAGCAGGATCGACACGGCAGTGATGCGGTAGATGCTGGATTTCATGCGGTCTTCCTCCGGGGTGGGATCATGGCAGCTTCCAATATAGTGCGTGGCGGGCAGGCCATCGCCACGGGTGCACGGGCGCGACCCAGCCCGCGGCGCTCCGGCGCTGGCGCGCCCGGTAGCCGGATGCCCCTTGCGACCCACCGCAGGGACAATGCATCACTCGCGGGTGCGGCGCGGCCCATGCCGGCGCGGAAGCCGGCCCCGCATTTCCCCTGGATCGGCGGATCGGCAATGGCGGCGCGGCGGTATACGTGGCTGCCGGGCGGGAACTGCGGGGCCGCGATTGCTGGGTCGCGGTGCGCGCGCTCGCCCCGCTCATCTCCAGCCCGTTCTTCCTGGGGGCGTCGGCCAATGGCGTGGAGACCTCGGCCCCGCTCCACTGCGCCGGAGGCGGCACGGTCGCCCGCGCGACAGCGGCGCAAGACGCCACGGGCCGGGTCGCGCATCAAGCGGATGCCATGCGCCAGGCAGACGGCGTCACGGCCTCCTCCTGGCGCCATGCAGCCCGCAATGCGTGCGGGCTGGCAAAGCCGCAGTGCGCGGCCACCTGTTCCATGGGCCAGTCGCTTTCGCGCAGCAGCCGCCGCGCCAGCGCAACGCGCAATTGCTGCTGGTACTGCTTTAGCGTCACGCCGCATTGCTGGTGGAACAGCCGGGCCAGTTGCCGGTAGCTCAGCGCGAAGCGGGCGGCCAGCGCCGCATAGGGCAGCGCGTAGTCCGGCCGGGCCGTCAGGAAATCTTGCACGGCGTGGATGACCGCGTGATCGTGGTCGCGGTAGCGTAGTTGCGCGTCGAGCGCGGGATCCTGGCTCAGGCGGCGGAACGGCACCACGTTGTCGCGCGCCACGCGGATCGCCGCCGGCGCGCCGAAATCGCGCGCGATCAGGTGCAACGCCAGGTCGATGCCGGCCGTGACGCCGGCCGAGGTGACCAGCCCGCCGTCGTCGACCAGCAGCCGGTTAGCCAGCACGCGCGCGCGCGGATGGCGTTGCTGCAGCCGCTGGAGGTAGTCGTGGTGGGTGGTGCAGTCGCGCCCGTCGAGCAGCCCCGCGGCGCCCAGCAGCCAGGCGCCGGTGCAGACGCTGGCCAGCAGGATGTCGCCAAGGCGCGGGCGCGCAATGCGCTGCAGCCATTGCACGATCTGCCTGTTGCCCGGTGACAGCGGGGCGTCTGGCGCGAGCTTGCATCCCGCCACGATGACGGCATCGCCGTGCGCCAGCGTGGCCGGCAGGGGCTTGAGCGCGCTCAGCCTCAGGCCCTGGAAGCTCTCCAGCTCGCGTTCCGGTCCCACGCAGATGCACTCGACCGAGCCCAGCCCCAGCTCGCCCAGCGAGCCGAACAACTGCAGCGGCCCGGCCAGGTCGAGCACGTGCACTTTTGGCGGGAGGACGAAGTAGATCCGTTTCATTCGATGGCGGGGCGGGGCCGTTCAATGGATGGCATGTTTTTTACGCCGGGAGGCAGAGTATCTGCTTTGCGCCAGGCTGCTTTGTTTTTACCATGGCACATAACTTACCTGGCCATACTGGCCACCTCATCACGGGAGACATGATGCTACAGCTCAGACCGACTTGCGAACACTGCGACAAGGCGCTGCCGCCGGCTTCGGGCGAAGCGCGCATCTGCAGCTATGAATGCACGTTTTGCGCCGCGTGCGTGGACGATATCCTGCAGAACGTCTGTCCCAATTGCGGCGGCGGCTTCACGCCCAGGCCGGTGCGGCCCGCGCGCAACTGGAAGAACAACAATTGCCTCGGCAAGGACCCGGCCAGCACGCAGAAGAAGCACAAGCCGGTCGATCCGCAGGCACATGCGCTTTTTGCCGCGCCCATTGCCGGCATTGCGCCGGAACAGCGCTGAGCGGCCGGGAAAAAGCTATTCGTCCCGATGGTGCAGCAACGTCATCAGCACCGAAGCATCCTCGATGCCGCGCAGCGCGTGCGGTGCGCCGGGCGCCAGGTACATCAGGTCGCCGGCGTCCATGCGCTGGCTGCTGCCATGCGCCTCCATCTCGATCGCGCCCTCCAGGCAGAGCACGGTGATCGCGCCGGGCACGCTGTGTTCCGGGAGCGACTTGCCGGCCGGCAGCACCAGTCGCATGACCTGCAGGTCCGCTGCGCGCACCAGCGTCAGGTTCTGGGCCTGCCGCAGCGCGGCGCCCAGCGGGCGGAGTTTGACGATCTCACCGGTTGCTGCGTGATGCTGAGCCATGACCATTCTCCATCGATGCGGACGCGCCGGCAGGTGGCCGGCGCCATGTGAAGGGGACTTCCGCCAGCTGTCGCCAGCCATGCTACCGGAATAGCGCAGCACCCGCCCCGGCGCAAGGGCGCGCTGGCGTCAGCACGCGCCAGGCCGTGGCAGCCTTACCGAAACACGCCCGCTCGCCGGACCGGCGGCGCTGCAATGGCTTGCCCCCGGCGCCGTGATTTTCTAGCATGGTTGCGCAGGCGCGGCTTGCCGCGAATACCGCGGCGGTCCCGCCGTCCCGACACACCGCGCGTACCCACGGAGCCTTGTCCTTGCTGCTTCGCCTTCGCCTTCGCCTTGCCGCGGCCCTGGTGCCGGTCCTTGCGGCTGCCGCCTGCGCCAGCGTGCCGGGCCTGCCGTGCGCGCCAGGCGAACATCGCGCCGTTGCCGAGTTGATGTATTTCGGCACGGCCATGCCGGGCGGGACGGTGTCGGAAGACGCATGGGCCGCCTTCCTGCGCGATTCCGCCACCCCGCGCTTTCCGCAGGGTTTGACAGTATGGCGGGCGGCCGGACAGTGGCGCGCGCCGGGCCCGGAGGGGATCGGGCGCGAAGCAGCCTATGTGCTGAGCATCGTGCATGGAGATGACGACGCTAGCAACGCTGCGGTGCGCGCCATTGCCGCGGAGTACAAGGCGCGCTTCAGCCAGGAGGCGGTGCTGCGGACCAGAAGCGCGGTCTGCGCCGCGTTCTAGCGCGCAGATTCCCGGCGGAGCGCCTCGCCGGGCTGGATGGATGGTTCGCTCTCAGTGCGCGCGGCTTGCGTCCTGGCGGCGCACCGCGAAGTCTGCGAGCAGCGCCACGACCAGCGCCACGCCGCCGCAGGCGAAGATCAGCGCATAGTTGTTGTGCGAAACGCCGAACAGATAGGAGTAGCCGTAGCCGCCGAGCGCCTGGAATAGCGCGAACGCCGTGGTGGCGCGGCTCCACGCGGCACGCTGCTCGACATGGTCGTGCGGCACCATTTCATGGATGYGGCCCAGCGTAAGCGGCACGATGCCGGGCGTGAAAATACCGAGGATGACCGTGGCAACGCCGATCAGCACGGCGCTGCCCGACAGCGCCAGCATGGCCGCTGCAAGCGCCTGCAGCGCCAGCGCGATGCGATAGGCGGAGCGGAAGCCGATGCGGTCCGCGACGTTGCCGCACAGGACCGGGCCGGCGATGGCCGCAATGCCGTACAAGACCCAATAGCTCGCACCGACGGCCGCACCGCGGCCGAGCCCGCGCGCTACATAATCGACCAGCAGCACCATGGCTGGCACCAGGCCCAGCGCGTTCGCTGCGTACTGGGCATACAACACCCGCATGGCCGTGTTCGCGCCGCGGGCCGGGGCGGCAGCGGATTGCGCTGGCGCGCTAGCGGCGCCGGCGGCTTGCGCTGCGTTATCGCCGGGCCAGCCGAACCAGCTCACCGCGGTCAGCACGAGGGCCACCACGCCGAGCCCGAGCCACGTGTCCCGCAGGCCAAGCTGCAGCAGTTGCGGAACGATGGTGCCGGACGCGGCGATGCCAAGGCCCAGCCCGAGGAAGATCATGCCCCCCGCGAAGCCGCGGCGCGCCGGCGGGATGTGCGGCAGGATCGTGGTCGCCACCAGCACCATGATGGCGCCGCCCGACAAGCCCGAAGCAAAGCGCCACAGGAAGAACCAGCTCACGGAAAGCGGAAAGCCGCAGGCAAAGAAGGCCACCGTGGCGACCAGCATCAGCAAGCGCAGCGCGCTGCGGTTGGACAGCGCGCTGGCGAGCGGGCGGCCCAGCAAGGCGCCGGCCAGGTAGCCGGCGAAATTGGCCGCGCCGAGCGTCACTGCTTGTGACGAGGTGAACCAGTGCGCCTGGATCAGCGAAGGGATCAGGGGCGTGTAGGCGAACCGGGCCAGCCCGATGGCGACCAGGCTGCCGCAAAGGCCGGCCAGCATGGCGAACATGGCTTGCGCATCCAGCGCGCTGGCGCGGCCTGGCATGGCAAGGGTGTCTTGTGACATGAACTTCTCCTGCGATGGACCCGAAGCCGTTGGCGACAGGCCTTCCATTGTGGGAACGGCGTCAGCGTGAAAGCGATTGCCTTGTTTTGTTGCGATCGATATAGAACGGATACTATAACACTCGATATAAAACGCAAGCAGATTTTTTGTGGCAAATAGTGCACAGCAGGACGAGATGGCCGGGCCCGCTTCATGCCGGTCTGTTCGGCACCCCGCATGCCGGGCCCGGCATGCGTTGAGACCCGCGGATGCGCGTGAAACAATGGCCTGGCGTGTTAGCTATGCAAACGGGAGAGCGAAAATGACAGACAACGCCCGCCTTCGGCTGCTCCGGATCGCGCTGGTAGTGGTGGGCGCGGTTGCGCTCGCGCTCTATCCGCTGATGGTGCTGTGGCCATCCGGCTGGGCATGGCACAGCGGGTACTCGGACTATCCGCTGATGATCGTCGGCATCTACGCGACGCTGGGTGTGTTCCTGATCCTCGCGGCGCGCGATCCGCTGCGCCACCTGAGCCTGATCTGGTTCACGGTGTGGTCGAGCCTGGTGCACGGCGGCATCATGGCTGTCGAGGCGCTCGCGAGCGTGCACCAGCGCGGGCACCTGCTTGGCGACGTGCCCGGTTTGCTTATCGCAGCAGCGGTGCTGGCCGTGCTGACACCGCGCGGATCGACGGTGCGGCGGCTGCGCGGGGAGCGCTAGGCCGCGGGCCGGGCGCTCCGGGGCAGGCCGGCCGCCCGGAGGTGCCGGGCGCTATGCGCCGGCCGGCAGGATCTCCACATCCGCAATCCAGTTGCGCTGCCGCCGCGCCAGCCGGTCCTCCGTGCTTTCGCCGTCGAAGGTGGTGCTTGCGGGATGGCGCACCAGCGCCGGATCCACGCCTTCCAGCGCATTGACGCTGACCACCGCATAGAGCCGCCCGCCGATCTGGCAGCTGACCAGCGGGACCACACCGCAGCGGGTGCAGACATGGAAGCGGGCAGTCTCGGTGCCGAAGGCGTATCCGGAGACGGCGGCGGGGTCCTTGACGATGACCCTCAGCGAGCCCTCGGGGCAGGAGGTCCAGACCCCGCCATGCTTGGTGCAGAACGAGCAGGTGCAGCGGCGCGCGGGGATCTCCGGCGCGTCGGACTTCCAGTCGAGCGTGAACGAGATATTGCCGCAGTGGCAGCTGCCGGTGGTGAGCATGCGACGGCTCCGGGGTTCCGATAAGGACGTTGAACGGATGCATCCTGCATTGGGGAGATGCAGCGTCCGGCGACCATATCACGAGTGAGCGCAGGGGCGGAACACGGGCGTGAATCCTGCCCCACCGGCAACCCGCTGCCGGACGACCGTACCTCGGTGACGAAAGACGTGGCGCGCCCTGCCGCTACCGCGCCGGTGCAACGTGCATTCGCCCGGGAGCCAGGATCGCGGCGGCCGCAGCCGTCGTTAGAAGGATCCGAAGGTCCCGCCGATGAGGATCACCGCGACCAGTGCGGCGATGGGGCCGGCGATGCCCACCACCACGATGTCACGATAGCTCTCGCGGTGGGTGGTGCCGCACACCGCCAGCAGGGTTACCACCGCGCCGTTGTGCGGCAGGCTGTCGAGCGTGCCGGCGCCGATCACGGCGACACGGTGCATCAGGGCCGGGTCGATGCCGGTGACTTCGGCCAGTTGCAGATAGGTGCCGCCGAGCGCCTGCAGCGCGATGGTCAGGCCGCCCGAGGCCGAGCCGGTCAGCGCGGCCAGCACATTGGTGGCCACCGCGAGCGATACCAGCGGACCGCCCTCGATCGACAGCACCCAGTCGCGCACCACGTCGAAGCCGGGCAGGGCTGCCACCACCGCGCCGAAACCCACCAGGCTGGCCACGCTCACGGCCGGCAGCACGGCCGCATTGGCGCCGGCGTCCATGCTCTCGCGCAGCTTGCGCAGGCGCTTGCGGTGCAGGATCAGCAGGCAGAGCGTGGCGGCCGCCAGCGCCACGATTACCGACCACACCCCGCCCAGCGCCGCCAGGCTGGTGCCGCCCCAGCGCTCGTCGGCCAGGTAGCCGGCGTCCTGGCGCGGCAGTACCAGCAGGCTCATGACCAGGTTGACGGCGACCACCACCACCAGCGGCGCGAAGGCGCTCCACACGGCAGGCAGTTCTTCGCTGCGCGCGCCGCGGTGGGCCTCGGCGGGATCGAATTCGCGCGCCACGGTGGCGCGCTCGCGCACCAGCGCATCGTCGGCAGCGCGGTCGGCGCAAGCCAGCGCATGGTCGCCGAAGGTCTCGCCCGCGCGGCGCGCGGCACGCTCCACCCGCCCCAGCCACCAGAGCCCGAAGCCCAGCATGATGGCCGCGGCAATCACGCCCAGGCCCGGCGCGGCGAACGGCGTGGTGCCGAAGAACGGCATGGGGATGGCGTTCTGGATGGCCGGCGTGCCCGGCAGCGCGGACATGGTGAAGGTGGAGGTCCCAAGCGCGATCGCAGCCGGCATCAGCCGGCGCGGGATCTGCGCGGCGGCAAACAGCGCCTGTGCCATCGGCGCCAGCACGAAAAAGGCCACGAACAGGCTGACCCCGCCATAGGTGACCAGCGCACCGGCCAGCACCACCGCCAGGATGGCCCGCCGCGGGCCGAGCTTGAGGATCATCCAGGCGGCGATGGCGTTGACCGAGCCGCTGTCGTCCATCAGCTTGCCGAACAGCGCGCCCAGCAGGAACAGCGGGAAGAACTGCGCGAAGAAGCCCGCCGCATTGGCCATGAAGGTCTGGGTCCAGTGCGCCAGCAGCGGCTCGCCCGCCGTGGCCGCGGCCAGCAGCGCGGCGGCCGGCGCCAGCAGCAGGATGCTCCAGCCCCGGTAGGCCAGCCAGATCAGCAGGCCAAGGGCGAACAGGATGCCAGCAAGACCCATGGGGCAGTTCTCCCGTAGCAGTTGGTCGAGGTCGCAGGAGGAGCGCCGGCACAGCGCATCCACGTGCCGGGACAGCAGGCCGGAGGCGGCCTCGCGTCCCGGTTCGGGCGCCGGCCCGGGCCAGTCGCGGGGGCAATCCGCAAACGTCTACAGCATAGGTGACGCCGGCATGCGGCGTGGCGCACGCGGCGCCACGCTATTGCGCCTGCCGCTCCAGCACCTCCCAGAGTTCGAGCAGGGTAGGGTTGCCGGCGTGGGCCGCGCGGTAGGCGCAGATGTCGAGTCCGGAGTGCCATGTGGCATCGCCGGCCGGCACCAGGGTGCCCGCGGCCAGCGCGTCGGCCGCGGTGGTGCGCGGCAGCCAGGCCACGCCGTGCCCTTCGATGGCCATCTTCATCAGCAGGATCGCCATATCCGCCTCGTAGCAGCGCTCCAGGGGGCGGCGCGGCGGCGTGCCTTCCAGGATGACCTCCACCACGCGCCCGAGCGTGGTGCCGGCGGTATAGGCCAGGTAGGGAATCGGCTTGTGGCCGCTGCCGCCCAGCGAGAACAGCGGGCCGCCGCGCAAGTTGGGCGCGCTCAGCGGCATCAGCAGGTCATGGCCCACGGTCAGGCTGCGGAACTTGTCGGTATCCAGCGAGACCGGCACGCGCGCATGGTTGTAGCCCAGCATCAGGTCGCAGTTGCCCTCCGACAAGGCCACCACCGCTTCGAGCACGTTGGCGGCCACCACGCGTGCATTGAACTGGCCGTAGCGGGCCTGGCAGGCTTTGAGCCAGGTGGGCAGGAAGGTCAGCGACAAGGTGTGCCCGGCGGCGATCTGGATGGCCTTGCCCGGCATGCGGCTTTCCTGGCGCAGGGTGGCGCGCGCGTCCATCAGCAGGGTCAGCGCTTCGCGGCCGCTGGCGCAGAAGGTCTTGCCCGCGGGCGTGAGATCGAGCGGGAAGGTGTTGCGGTCGACCAGCACCGCGCCGGCCCAGTCTTCCAGGGAGCGGATGCGCCGCGACAGGGCCGATTGCGTGATGTGCCGCAACTCGGCGGCACGCGAGAAGCTGCGGGTCTTTTCCAGGACCAGCAGGTCGTCGATCCATTTCAGTTGCATGGCTTGCGCGTTCCTAGGACTGTTTCGGGTGGTCCCGTGAACGGATCGCCGCGGGCCTCTCGCACGGATCTTCCACAGGGGTATTCCATTTTCGCATAGCCTTATGGCCGATCCGCATCCCGGTGTCCGGAAGCCCGCCCTAGAATCATCACTTCCCATCAGCCGGCATATCGCCCGAAGGCGAAGCAGATCCAGCATGACAGGGGCGCGCAAACAAGCTGGCAGGCAAAGCGGCTGCGCCCTGGAACGCATCCGAACCTACCTAGGCAGTCAACGTCTCTCGACGCTTTCCGGAGCTACCCTGATCATGTTCACGCAGTCGCTTTTCCGCACACGTTCGTGCCATGCCGGCCTGCTGCTGGCACTGGCCCTCGGCGCCGCCGCGCCGGCCGCCGCCGCGGACTATCCCGACCACCCGGTGCAACTGGTGTTGTCCTTCCCGCCGTCCGGCGCCACCGACGTGCTGGCGCGTGCGGTGGGGCAGCGCTTGTCCACCGTGCTCAGGCAGCCCGTGGTGGTGGACAACCGCCCGGGCGCGGGCGGCGCCATCGGCATGGGCTACGCGGCCAAGGCCGCGCCCGACGGCTACACGCTGTACCTGGCTGCCGTCAGCAATGCCGCCATCGCGGCAGCCACGTACAACAGCCAGCCTGCCAGCCTGAGCCGGGATTTCGTGCCCATCGCGGGCATCGGCACCGTGCCGCATATCCTGGTGGTGCCGGCCTCGCTGCCGGTGCATTCGGTGCCCGAGCTGGTGAGCCTGCTCAAGGCCTCGCCCGGCAAGTACAACTTCGCCTCGCAGGGCGCCGGCACGCTGTCGCACCTGGAATCGGAGCTGTTCAAGCTGCGCACCGGGGTGGACGTGGTGCACGTGCCATACAAGGGCAGCTCGTTCGCACTGCCGGACCTGATCGCCGGGCGCTCCACCCTGATGTTCGACAGCATTCCCTCGGCGCTGCCGCATGTGAAATCCGGCAAGCTGCGCCTGCTGGCGGTGGCGTCCGGGCAGCGCGTGAGTTCGCTGCCCGATGCGCAGACCGTGACCGAGGCGGGCATCCGCGATTTCCGTGCCGACAACCTGTTTGGCCTGGTCGCGCCGAAGGGCACGCCGCCGCAGGTGGTCCGGCAGCTTGCCGCCGCCATGAAGGAGGTGCTGGCCTCGCCCGAGCTTGGCGCGTCRATGGAAGCGCAGGGCGTGCAGATCAAGTACACCCCGCCCGAGCAGTTCGGCCAGATGATCGGCGACGAGATGCGCACGTGGGAAAAGGTGGCGCGCGCGGCCAACGTGCGGATCGAATAGACGCAGCCGTGAAGACATCGCGCTTTCCGTCGTTTTCTTGTTCTTGAAGTGCCCGGCAGCAGCCGTCCCGCGACGGTGGCTACCGGGCGTTGCAGTCCCCTGATTCCTCAACTTTCAATCGCCGCTCACCGGGCGCAAGCGCTTAGTCCCATGACCAATTTCTGGAATTTCCCCTATCCCTCGCAGCGCGTGCCGGTCCTGGCCGACAACGTGGTGGCCACCTCGCAGCCGCTGGCGGCCGCGGCCGGGCTGCGCATGCTGGCCCGCGGCGGCAACGCCGTGGACGCGGCGCTGGCCACCGCCATCGCCCTGACCGTGGTCGAGCCCTGCATGAACGGGATCGGTGGCGATGCCTTCGCGCTGATCTGGGACGGCAAGGAACTGCACGGCCTGAACGCCAGCGGCCGCGCGCCCGCGGCCTGGACGCCGGAGTATTTCTCGCGCTACGACAGCATGCCCCCCAACGGCTGGGACACCGTGACCGTGCCAGGCGCGGTGTCCGGCTGGCGTGCCACCTGGGAAAAGTTCGGCAGCCTGCCGTTCGCTGACCTGTTCGAGCCCGCGCTGGAATATGCGCGCAATGGCTACCTGGTCTCGCACACCGTGCACCGCCAGTGGCAGGCGCAGGTGCCGGTGCTGATCGACAAGCCGGGCTTTGCCGACGCCTTCGCGCCGAACGGCCGCGCGCCGCTGCCGGGCGAGCGCTTTATCTGCGAGGGCCAGGCGCGGACGCTGGCCCGCATCGCCGAGACCAAGGGCGACGATTTCTATCATGGCGAACTGGCCGGCCGCATTGCCGCGCACGCGCGCGCCACCGGCGGGCTGATCACCGAGGCGGACCTGGCCGCGCACCGCGCTGACTGGGTCCAGCCGATCAGCACGGCCTACCGCGACCTGGAGCTGTTCGAGATCGGCCCGAACGGGCAGGGCATCGGCGCGCTGATGGCGCTGGGCATGCTGGAACAGTTCGACGTGGCCGGCATGGGCGTGGACTCCGCCGCGGCCATCCACGTGCAGGTGGAAGCCATGAAGCTGGCCTTTGCCGACCTGCATGCCTACGTAGGCGACCACACGGCGATGACCGAGGTGCAGGCGGCCGATCTGCTGGATCGCCGCTACCTGGCCAGCCGCGCCAGGACCATCGACCTCGAGCGTGCCGGCGCGGCCGGCCCCGGCAAGCCGCACAGCGGCGGCACGGTCTACCTGACCGCGGCGGACCGCAACGGCATGATGGTTTCGTACATCCAGTCCAATTTCAAGGGCTTCGGCTCCGGCGTGGTGGTGCCCGGCACCGGCATCGCGCTGCATAACCGCGGCTGGGGCTTCAACCTCAAGCCCGGCCACCCCAACCAGGTCAGTCCCGGCAAGCGGCCGTTCCACACCATCATCCCCGGCTTCCTGATGCGCCAGGGCAAGCCGCTGGCCAGCTTCGGCGTGATGGGTGGCTCGATGCAGGCCCAGGGCCATGTGCAGATGGCCAGCCGCCTGGCGGACTTCGGCCAGAACCCGCAAGCCGCGTGCGACGGCCCGCGCTGGCGTGTGCTGGACGACAACAGCACCATCTCGGTGGAATGGAACTGCCCGGAAGCCACCGTGGCAGGGCTGCGCGCGCGCGGGCACAAGGTCGAGGTGGCGCCGCAGGGCAACCTGGACTTCGGCGGCGCCCAGATAGCGATGCGGCTCGACAGCGGCTACGCGGCCGCTTCGGATCACCGCAAGGACGGCTATCCGGTGGGATTCTGAGCACCGGGCTTCCGTTCTCGCGGCGCGGGGAACATGGCGCGATGTGTGGGCTGGAACACATCAGGCAGGCGCAGGTGGGGCATAGACTGAGGGCGTCCTGATTGCCAGCCCAAGGGAGGCCGCCATGGAAGCGCTCCGTTCGCGTCGCTTGCTCGACCGTGTTTCGCCGGCAGTGCTGGCCGATCTTCGCAGGATGCAGGCGGCCACCGAATGGGCCCTGGCACAGGCCGCGGCCGACCGGGTGCCGGTGGATCCGGCCGGCAAGGGGTTCGAATTTGCCCGCTATGATCCCGGCCTGAGAGGGTTTGTCGTGCTCCGGCTGCGAGGCCGGGTAAGCGGCGCCTGAGCCGCGCCCCGCACGACCGCGCGCCTGCGTGTCTTTCGCAGGCGGGCGCGCCGGCTCGTCTGATCCCTGCTTTTGTGATTCATCGGGATATTGATGGGCGCTCGATGGGCGCTTGATAGACGCTTCCAGCGGTGCATGTCGAGCACTTCCCGGGCGCATTCGCCGCCGCTCTGCGCAGCCCGCCCCCTGCATTCCCGCGCCCTGGCGTCCGAAGTTCACCCCGCTGCCCGCTAGCAGGCCCTCCACGGCGCGCCTTGCTATAATCCCGAATTACCCAAAATCATGCCGCCCTGGCTGTGCGTGCCTTTTCCCGTGTGCTTTTCCGGGAACGGGGCGTGCGGCGGAGGCGGCTCAACGCGTGACGGGGAGTTACGTGGCCGGAACCGATATCGCAGTGCAAAACGTCCCACCCGCAGGCAATGCCGTCTCGTCCGGCAGTTCGTTCCATGCCGCCATGAAGATCCTGCCTGCCGTGCAGCGGCAGGCGATGTTCGAGATCTATGCCTTCTGCCGGGCGGTGGACGATATCGCCGACGGCGATGACCCGCGTCCCGCGCGCCTGGCCGGGCTGGATGCCTGGCGCGCCGACCTGGCCGCCTGCTATGCCGGTTCGCCGCCGCCCGCCTTGCGCGGCTTGCATGCGCAGATCCAGCGCTTCGGGCTGCTGCAGGAGGATTTCCTGGCGGTCATCGATGGCATGGCCATGGATGTGGTGGGCGATGTGCGCGCGCCCGACGCCGCCACGCTGGACCTGTATTGCGATCGCGTGGCGAGCGCGGTTGGCCGGCTTGCGGTGCGCGTGTTCGGCATGGAGCGCGATGCCGGCGTGGCGCTGGCCTATCACCTGGGCCGTGCGCTGCAGCTGACCAATATCCTGCGCGACATCGACGAGGACGCCGGGCTGGGCCGCGTGTACCTGCCGGCCGAAGCGCTCACCAATGCTGGCGTGCCGCTGGGCGCGCCGCAGGCCATCGTCGGCCATCCGGCCGTGGGCCGCGCCTGCCTGGAAGTGGCGGGGCAGGCCCAGGCGCACTATGACAAGGCGTTCGCGATCATGGCGAACTGCCCGCGCCGCGTGGTGCGCTCGCCGCGCATCATGGGCGAGGTCTACCACGTGGTGCTGCAGCGCTTGCTGGCCCGCGGCTGGACCACGCCGCGCGAACGGGTGAGGGTGCCCCGCGCCCGCGCGCTCTGGATCCTGTTGCGGCACGGTCTCGTCTGAGGCGGTGCGCTGATTTGCCGCCGTACGCGGTCGCCGCCCGTCATGGGCCCGGCGAGCGTGCGGCATTGCTGTAATTTGCGTTGTTGAAGAGAGGACATCGAAACCGATGAGCCAAGTAGCAATATCCACCGATCCGGCCATCCCTGCGGCTGTCGCGCACGGCGCGCCGCAGGCGGGCGCGCTGGAAGGCGCGATCGGCCGCGCGCAGGACGCCCTGCTGGCGGCCCAGCAGCCGGACGGCCATTGGGTGTTCGAGCTGGAAGCCGACGCCACCATCCCGGCCGAGTACGTCCTGCTGGTGCATTACCTGGGCGAGACCGCCGATACCGTGCTGGAAGCGCGCATCGCGCGCTACCTGCGCCGCATCCAGAATGCCGACGGCGGCTGGCCGCTGTTCCACCAGGGCGCGTCCGACATCAGCGCCAGCGTGAAGGCGTATTTCGCGCTGAAGATGATCGGTGACGACCCCGATGCCGAGCACATGCGCCGCGCGCGCGCCTCCATTCATGCGCAGGGCGGCGCCGAGGGCAGCAATGTCTTCACCCGCACGCTGCTGGCGCTGTACGGCGTGATGCCGTGGCAGGCGGTGCCGATGATGCCGGTGGAGATCATGCTGCTGCCCCTGTGGTTCCCGTTCCATCTTTCCAAGGTGGCGTACTGGGCCCGCACGGTGATCGTGCCGCTGCTGGTGCTCAACAGCCTGCGTCCGCAGGCGCGCAATCCGCGCGGCGTGGGCATCGACGAGCTGTTCCTGCGCCCGTGCCAGGCCACGCGCCTGCCAGCCAAGGCGCCCCACCAGGGACGCGCGTGGTTCAGCTTCTTCCGCGTGGTCGATGCCGGCCTGCGCGTGGCCGAGCCGCTGTTCCCGCGCAGCCTGCGCAAGCGCGCCATCGACCGTGCGGAGCGGTTCGTGCGCGAACGCCTGAACGGCGAGGACGGCCTGGGCGCCATCTTCCCGGCCATGGCGAACGCCGTGATGATGTTCGACGTGCTGGGCGTGCCGAGGACCGATCCGGACGTGGCGATCGCGCGCGCGTCCGTCGAGAAGCTGCTGGTGGTGCATGGCGACGAAGCGTATTGCCAGCCTTGCCTGTCGCCGGTGTGGGACACCTCGCTGGCCAGCCATGCCCTGCTGGAAGCCGGCGGCGCGCGCGCCGAGGCGGCCGCCGAGCGCGGCCTGCAATGGCTGGTGCCGCTGCAGGAGCTGGACGTGCGCGGCGACTGGATCGTGCGGCGCCCGGACGTGCGCCCCGGCGGCTGGGCCTTCCAGTACGCCAATCCGCATTACCCGGACGTGGACGACACCGCCGTGGTGGCCATGGCCATGGACCGCGCCGCGCGCGTGGGCGCCGGCGCGCCCGCCGTGACGGCGGCCAGCCACCGCGAGCGCTATGGCGAAGCCGTTTCGCGCGCGCGCGAATGGGTCGAAGGCATGCAGAGCAGCAACGGCGGCTGGGGTGCCTTCGAGCCCGAGAACACGCACGAGTACCTCAACAACATTCCGTTCGCCGACCACGGCGCGCTGCTCGATCCGCCCACCGCCGATGTCTCGGCGCGCTGCCTGTCGATGCTGGCGCAGCTCGGCGAGAGCGCCACCAGCAGCGACGCCTTCAAGCGCGCGCTGCGCTACCTGCTGGACGAGCAGATGGCCGACGGCAGCTGGTATGGCCGCTGGGGCATGAACTATATCTACGGCACCTGGAGCGCCTTGTGCGCGCTCAACGCCGCGGGCATGGACCCGGAGGCGCCGGAGATGCGCCGCGCCGCCGAGTGGCTGATCTCGATCCAGAACGCCGACGGTGGCTGGGGCGAGGACGGCAGCAGCTACCGCCTCGACTACAAGGGCTACGAGCCCGCGCCGAGCGTGGCCTCGCAGACCGCGTGGGCGGTGCTGGCGCTGATGGCGGCCGGCGCCGTCGATCATCCGGCCGTGGCGCGCGGCATCGATTACCTGGTCGGCACGCAGCAGGCCGATGGCCTGTGGAACGAAGCGCGCTTCACCGCGGTGGGCTTCCCGCGCGTGTTCTACCTGCGTTACCACGGCTACGCGCGTTTCTTCCCGCTGTGGGCGCTGGCCCGCTTCCGCAACCTGCGCCGCGACGGCACGCGGGCGGTGGCGTGGGGGATGTAAGCACGGCAGTCCCGGCGCCGCGCCGCGCCGGTCCCATGCTCGTGGTGACCGGCATGCGCTTCGAGGCCCGCATTGCCGCGGGACCCGGCATCGAAACCCTGCATGGCCTGCGCGCCGAGGCGCTGGCGCAAGGCCTGCGCGAGCGCCTGGCGCAGCCCTGCGCCGGGGTGATCAGCTTCGGCGTGGCCGGCGGGCTGGATCCCGCGCTGCTGCCCGGCAAGGTGATCCTCGCCACCGGCATCCGCGCAGGCGCCAGCTTCTGGCCGGCCGATGCCGCCTGGCTGCGGGCGCTGTCCCGGTCTCTGCCCGATGCCGTCGCCGGCACGCTCGCCGGCGATGATTCACCGGTTACCTCCGTGGCCGCCAAGAGCGCGCTGCATGCCGCCACCGGCGCGCTGGCAGCCGACATGGAATCCCATATCGCAGCACGCATCGCGCACGAATACGGCGTCCCCTTCGCCGCCTGCCGCGTGGTGGTGGATCCGGCCGCGCGCGATGTCCCGCCCGCTGCGGTGGCCGGCATGGGTGCGGACGGCGGGACCGATATCTGGGCGGTATTGAAGTCTTTGCTGGCCGGGCCCGGCCAGTTGCCGGACCTGCTCAGGCTGGCGCGCGATGCGAAGCGCGCGAGGCTGGGGCTGGAAGCGGCACGGCGCCGCGTGGGAACGGGATTCGGGCTGGCCTGAACGGGGCTCGAACGGGCTTGATGGGGCTTGATGGGGCTTGCGCCGGAATCAGGACGATTCCGGCAGGCGGGCAGCCTGGGCGCTCCTCGGCGCCCGGGCCACCACAAGGCTGATGACTATTCCTTCCTGGTGCTCTCGTCCGGCGCCTTTTCCGCGCCGCCGGCTGGCGGCGGAACCGGTGCCGCCGTTGCCTCGGCCGGTGTAGCGGCCGGCGCAGAGGCCGGTGCAGAGGCCGGTGCGCCGGGCGCCGCGGCCGGCGCGGCATCCGCCGGCGCGTCGTCGTCTTCATATTGCGGCAGCTTGCCGCTGCCGCCGTCGATCAGGTACTGGCGCCGCTGCAGGTATCCATCCCGTACGAAACTGTATTTGTCCAGCGCCGCCAGCGTCAGCAGGTCGGTCGCGCCCAGCGCATTGGTGCGGGCATCGAGGAAACCCAGGAAGTACAGGCCGTAGCGGTAGTCCTGGTCGACCCACGTGGTGGGCGAGATCTGGAAGTTCACGTACAGGCCGATCCCGTCGCGGATCGAGCTGGGGCCGAACAGCGGCAGCACCAGGTACGGGCCCGAGGGTATGCCCCACACGCCCATGGTCAGGCCGAAGTCCTGTGCGTGCTTGCTAAGGCCGGCCGGCGTGGCGATATCGATCAGGCCGCCGATGCCGAGCGTGGAGTTGACGGCGATCCGCATGAAGGTCTCGGYCGCGTCGACGCCCTTGCCCTGCAGCACGTTGTTGACGAAATTGCCGACGTCGGCGAGGTTCGAGTAGAAGTTGGTGATGGCGGTGCGCACGGGCTGCGGCGTGACGGCGCGATAGCCCTTGGCCAATGGGGTCGCCACGTATTCGTCGGCCTTGTCATTGATCGTGAATATGACGCGGTTGAACGGCTCGATGGGGTCGTTCGGGCTGGCCTGGGGGCCGCTGGCGCAGGCTGTGGCCAGCAGCGCGAGGGACAGCGCCGGCAGCAGCCGGGTAATACTGGAGGGACGGTAATCGGAACGGGTCGTCATGGTTGGCGGGTTTTCAGTGGACCGGCCCCTTGGCAGGCGCGGACCGCTTGCGCGGCTTGCCCATCAGGATCGGCTGGAAGAAGACGGCGCCGGCCAGCGTGCACGCCAGCGCCAGCGCCAGCAGCTTGCCCATGCTGGCGGTGCCCGGATGCTGCGACAGCCAGAGGCTGCCGAAGGCGGTGGCGGTGGTGGCGGCGCTGAAGAGCACGGCGTGGGTCAGCGGCGATTGCAGCAGGTGCGTCTTGCCTTCGCGCCAGGCAATCACATAGTAGATCTTGAATGCCACGCCGATGCCGAACAGCAGCGGCAGCGCAATCACGTTGGCGAAATTGAGCGGGATGCCGAACACCACGCACAGCTCCAGCGTCAGCAGCGCCGAGACCAGCAGCGGCACCAGCGTGCGCAGCACGTCGCCCACGCGGCGCAGCGTCACCCACAGCAAGATGGTGATCGACACCACGGCCCACACGCCGGCCTGGGCGAAGGCGGTCATGATGGTGTCGGCCGAGCCGCGGATCGAGATCGGCCCGCCCACGGCATCCGGCGCAACGCCTTGCACGGCATCGATAAAGCGCTTGAGCGCGGCGTCGCGCAGATCGCTGTCGACGCTGGAGGCGTCGGCATCGCCGGGCTTGGCCGCGGCGGGGAGCTTGGGACTCACGCTGACCAGCGCCTGGCCGTCCGGTGCGACCCAGTCGCGCACCATGGCGGGCGGCAGCGATGCCTGCGTGACCGGCTGCGGCGACAGGGTGCGCTGCAGGCGCGCCAGCGCCAGGCGCAGCGGCAGGGCGATGGCCTGCTCCGCGCGGTCGCGCGTGGCGGCATCGGCGGCGGCGAGCTTGCGCAGCGACGCGGCCAGGTGGCTGGCCTGCGTCGCGCCGGGGCCGGGATGGTCTTCGGCGGCGAGCGCCAGCTGGCGCGCCGCGTTCTTGAGCGAGCTGACGCGGCGCTCGTCGTTGGCCGGCGTGGCCACGGTCTGCGTCAGCACCGGCATCAGGCTGGCGCTCGCATCGGCGATCAGCGCCAGCTTGGCCGGCTGGTCGTCGGGAATGAAGGTCTGCAGCGTGACCACGCGCGACACCTCGGGCAGCGCCGCCAGGCGGGCGGCGGCGGCCTTGGCGGCATCCAGCGAGGGGGTCAGCACATTGACATTGTCGGTGCCGGCCTGGGGCGCATCCTTGAGCGAGAGCAGCGTCGCCATCGATTCGGAGTGCGGATCCTTGAGGTGCAGCGGATCGAAATCGAAGCGCAGGTGCATCAGCAGCGGCGCGCCCGCCAGGATCACGCCGAGGGTGGCGATCAGGACCTGGGTGCGGTAGCGCTCGAAGAAGGCGTCGGCGGGCGCCAGCCACTTGAAGCCTGGCACGTCGAGCCGGCCGGCTTCGTCCTTCGGGCGCATCACGGTGATCAGCGCCGGCAGCAGGGTAATGGTGGTGCTGAAGGCCACCAGCATGCCCACGCCGGCGATCTTGCCCAGCTCCGCCACGCCGCGGTAGTCGGTCGGCAGGAAGCAGAAGAAGGCGGCCGCGGTGGCGGCCGCGGCCAGCGCGAGCGGCACGCCTACCGCCTTGGCGGCGCAGGCGAGCGCGTCGGGGATGTCGGGGTGTGTGTGGCGCTCGGCGCGGTAGCGCACGCCGAACTGGATGCCGAAGTCCACGCCCAGGCCGACGAACAGCACGGCGAAGGCGACCGAGATCATGTTCAGCGCGCCCACCATGGCCAGTCCCAGCGCGGCGGTGATGGCCAGGCCGACCAGCAGGCTGGCCAGCACCGCCATGATCAGCCGCTTGGAGCGCAGCGCCAGCCACAGGATCAGGATCACCACCAGCAGGGTCAGCACGCCGTTCATGGCGGCGCCTTCCTTGACCGAGGCGAACTCGTCGTCGGCCAGCGCCTGCGAGCCGGTCAGGTGCACGCTGGCGCCGAAGCGCTTGTCCAGCCCGAGCTTGAGCGCAGTGGCGCGGATGGCTTCGGCCGCGCCGGCGCCGGCCTGCAGGTCGGCGTAGTCGAGCACGGGGCTGAGCGCGACGAAGGACATCGCCGTGGCGCCGGGCGCCAGCTCCTGGCCGGAGTCGACCAGCCCGGTCCAGGACAGCGCGCCCGGCTTGCCGGCCAGCACCTGGTCGACCACCCCGGCGCTGCTGCCGAGCAGCTTGGCCATGTCGCCCAGCTTGATCTGACCCAGCTGCAGCGGCAGGTTCAGCGTGGTGGTGAGCGTGTCGGACAGGCCGCGCAGGGTCGGGTCGTGCGCCAGCGCGTTGAGCAGCGGGCGCGCCTGCTTGAGCTGGGAGGTCACGTCACGCAGCTTGGCGGTATCGAGGAAGAGCAGGCCGTTGTGCTCGAAGAAATCGCCGGCGCCGGGCTGGCTGACCGCGCGAAAGCGCGTGGTCTGCTGCCCGAGCGCCTTGGCCAGCTCGTCGGCGGCGGCATCGGCCAGCTCGGGGGCCGGCGCCTTCACCACGGCCAGGATCATCTGGTCGCGCTGGGGAAAGGCGGCGCTGACCGCGGCATCACGTTTCGCCCAGGGCTGGTCCGATTCCAGCAGGCGGCTGATATCGGTATTGATGGCGAAGTGCCGAGCCACATAGATACCGCTGACGATGGTCAGCAACAGCGCAAGCGCGATCACGGGCCAGGCGCGGCGGGTGGAGAACTTGACGATGCGAATGACCGACGACGTCAGCATGGGCGATATGGGGACCTGAGTGATGCGCTACGGCGGGCGCGGTAAAAGATACACGCGGAGGTACCGCGCACGGTACGCCGCAAGGTGCCGCTCTGGTCGCAATGCGAAGCCTCATGCAAGCGACAAGACGAAGCAAAGGCACAAAGCGGCAGCCGCGAGTATAACGGGACGGCACGGCATGGCGCTCGGGTACCGGGCCGCGCCGCGGTGCGCGCGAGGCGCCACGCGGGCGAGCCGGGCCCGGTGCGTGCCTGCGCCGGTACGCTATACTGCCCCGTCATGTGCGCGCAAGCCGTCTGCAGCCTGGCTTTTGTGGCGCTGAGGCGCGCTGCGGCACTCTCCATGTCTGGTTTCCTTGGCAAAGCCGCCGGACCCGTCCGACGGTCGACCCGACCGGCATTTTCAGGTCTAAATTCGCATGAAGACACACGGTATTGCTTTCCAGGCCCTGGTTCCGCTCGCGGCGGTGGCCATGGTATCGGCCGCGCAGGCGCAATCGGTGGACAAGTCCTCGCCGGACCGCCTGGTGCGGGCCGCGGTCGAGGGCGTGATCAGCACGATCCAGTCCAGCCCGGATACGCGCAGCGGCGACCTGGCCAAGATCACGGCCGTGGTGGAGCGCCAGTTCCTGCCCTACGCCGACTTCGAGCGTACCACCCGGCTGGCGGTGGGCAGCGCCTGGCGCAATGCCACGCCCGAGCAGCAGAAGCAACTCTACGAGCAGTTCCAGACCCTGCTGGTGCGCAGCTATGCGGTATCGCTGTCACAGTTGCGCGAGCAGAAGGTGAAATTCAGCTACAAGCCGGTCCTGGCCGCGGCCAATGCCACCGATGTGGTGGTGGAGACGCGGGTGCAGAACAACGGCGACGATATGCAGATCGACTACCGTCTGCAGCGCAGCGGCAACGGCTGGAAGATCTATGACATCAACATGATGGGGGCCTGGCTGATCGAGGTGTACCGCCGCCAGTTCGCCGACATCGTGGCGCGCAACGGCATCGACGGGCTGCTCAAGTACCTCGTCAACCACAACGCACGCCGGACCGCGGACGCCTGAGCGCCCGCCGGCAGCCGCGCCGGGCGGTACGCAAGGTACCGCGGCGCGGCGCTCCCGTCGGGGAGCGTCCCGGGTGCTTAGTGGGCGGCCGCCTTGCGCGTGGCGGCGTCGTTGGCTGCCTTGGCCTTGGAGCGGCCGATCTCTTCGAGCTTGATCTCGACGTGCTTCGAGAACACGTAGTCGGCGGGGCGCTGCTTGTCCAGCGGGATATCCGGGGCCATCGGGCCCGAGGTACGCACGCCGCGCAGGGACACGCCCAGCGCCTTGAGCGGATGGGAGATGGTGTCGGCCACGGCGGTGGCTTCGAAGCCGCTGTGTACCATGCAGTCGGCGCACTTTTCGTAGTTGCCGGTGCCGTAGGCGTCCCAGTCGGTGGTGTCCATCAATTCCTTGAAGGTCTTCACATAACCTTCGCCCAGCAGGTAGCACGGACGTTGCCAGCCGAACACCGTGCGCGCCGGGTTGCCCCAGGGCGTGCAGTGATAGGTCTGGTTGCCGGCCAGGAAGTCCAGGAACAGCGTGGACTGRCTGAATGCCCATTTCTTGCCGTTCTGGCCGCGCTGCAGGATGTCGCGGAACAGCTGCTTGGTCTTGCCGCGGTTCAGGAAGTGCTGCTGGTCCGGCGCGCGCTCGTAGGCATAGCCCGGCGACACGGTGATGCCATCCACGCCGATTTCCTTGACCGAGTCGAAGAACTTCGCGACCTTTTCCGGCTCGGCGTTGTTGAACAGCGTGCAGTTGATGTTGACCCGGAAGCCGCGCGCCTTGGCCGCGCGGATCGCCGCCACGGCGCGGTCGTAGACGCCTTCCTGGCTGACTGCGTGGTCGTGCATGTCGCGGTCGCCGTCCAGGTGGACCGACCACACGAAGTAGGGGTTGGGCTCGTACTGGTCCAGCTTCTTTTCCATCAGCAGCGCGTTGGTGCACAGGTAGACGAAGCGCTTGCGGGCGATGATGCCCCGCACGATCTCCGGCATGTCACGGTGCAGCAGCGGCTCGCCGCCGGCGATGGACACCACCGGCGCGCCGCATTCGTCGACGGCGCCCAGGCATTCCGCCACGGACAGGCGCTGGTTCAGGATTTCGTCCGGATAGTCGATCTTGCCGCAGCCGTTGCACGCCAGGTTGCATCGGAACAGGGGCTCGAGCATCAGCGCCAGGGGGTAGCGCTTGTTGCCGGACAGATGCTGCTTGACGACGTAGGCGCCCACGCGGGCGACTTGCAGAAAGGGAATGGCCATTTACTTCCTTCTTATATGGGGGCGGCCGGGCATTACCCGGCGGCGGTTTGCGGGTCCGGCTGCGGCGCGGCCTCGGGGGTGGCCTTGCTGGCAGCCGTGCGCTTGCGCGCGGGCGGGTCGGCCAGTTCGGCGGGCAGCCGGAATTCAGCGTGTTCCTCGCGGCCGTCCATGGTGGAGACTTCCACCGGACCCAGGCGGCGCAGCGTGGCGATCACGTCCATGACCATCTCCTCGGGGGCGGAGGCGCCAGCGGTGATGCCGACGACTTCGACGCCGCGCACCCATTCGGGGTTCAGCTCGCTGCCATCGGCGATCAGATAGCTGGGCACGCCGCTTTCCGTGCCGATTTCGCGCAGCCGGTTGGAGTTGGAGCTATTGGTGGCGCCGATCACGAGGATCAGTTCCACCTGTTTGGAGAGTTCGCGCACCGCGCTCTGGCGGTTTTGCGTTGCATAGCAAATGTCGCGCGTATCCGGCCCCACCAGATTGGCGAAGCGGCGGGTCAGCGCGGCAATGATATTACGTGTGTCGTCCACGCTGAGCGTGGTCTGCGTCACATAGGCGACCGGGGTGTCTTCCGGCAGCTCCAGCTCGGCGACTTCTGCCTCGCTCTGCACCAGGATCACCTTGCCCGGGATCTGGCCCATGGTGCCTTCGACTTCAGGGTGGCCGGCATGGCCGATCAGGATCACGGTGCGGCCGCTGGCGGCGTACTGGCGCCCCTGSGTRTGKACCTTGATCACSAGCGGGCAGGTCGCGTCGATCGAGTGCARCTSGCGGGTGCGTGCGTCGGCCTCGACGTCCTTGGATACGCCATGCGCGCTGAAAATGGTGACGGCGCCGCTAGGCACTTCGTCCAGTTCTTCGACGAAGCGCGCGCCTTTGCGCCTCAGTCCTTCTACAACGTGCTTGTTGTGCACGATTTCATGTCGCACGAACACCGGGGCACCGTGCTTGAGCAATGCGCGGTCTACAATCTCGATCGCGCGCACTACACCGGCACAGAAGCCACGGGGTTGAGCAAGAATCACCTGCATAAAGATAGGCCCCCCGACCCAGTCAACGGGTTCAGCATTAGTTGATATTCCGGAATCACTTTCCCGTCATACGGTGGTTACTATATACCCGTGCCGCAACCTTTGCCCGGCACCTGGCTTTCGCCAGCAACACTTTGAGGTTTTTTTCCGTGAGTAATATGACGTCAGGAGACTATGTGCTGGTAACCGGCGCCTCCGGCTTTCTCGGATCGGCGGTGGCACGACAGGCTCTGGCGCGCGGCTTCCGGGTGCGCGCGATGGTACGCGCCCAAAGCCCGCGGCGCAACCTTGACGGGTTGCCCGTGGAGATCGCGGAAGGCGACATGCGCGACGCGCGCGCGATGGAGGCAGCGCTCAGGGGCGTGCGCTACCTGTTCCATGTGGCGGCCGATTATCGCTTGTGGGCGCCGGATCCCGAGGAAATCGTCCGCACCAACGTGGCCGGCACCGAGGCCGTGATGGGCGCCGCGCAGACCTGCGGGGTGGAGCGCATCGTCTACACCAGCAGCGTGGCGACCCTGCGTGTCGCGGGCGCCACGGCGCCGGTCGCCGAAGATGCGCCGATGGGCGGCCACGAAGCCATTGGCGCTTACAAGCGCAGCAAGGTGCTGGCCGAGCGCGTGGTGGAGCGCATGGTGGCCCGCGACGGGCTGCCTGCGGTGATCGTCAATCCCTCCACGCCGATCGGTCCGCGCGACGTGCGGCCCACGCCGACCGGCCGCATCATCGTCGAGGCAGCCAGCGGCAAGATCCCGGCCTTCGTCGATACCGGCCTCAACCTGGTCCATGTGGACGACGTGGCCGCAGGCCACATGCTCGCGCTGGACCGCGGCGTCACCGGCGAGCGCTACATCCTGGGCGGGCAGGACGTCACCCTGCAGCAGATGCTGGCCGACCTCGCTGCCATGACGGGTCGGCGCCCGCCCACCATCAAGCTGCCGCGCTGGCCGCTCTATCCGCTGGCCTACGCGGCCGAAGCGGTGGCCCGCGTGACCGGCAAGGAGCCGTTCCTGACGGCCGACGGCCTGTCCATGTCGAAATACCAGATGTTCTTCAGCTCGGAAAAGGCGCGCCGGGTGCTTGGCTACCAGGCCAGGCCCTACCAGGAAGCGCTGCGCGAGGCACTGGAGTGGTTCCGCGGCGCAGGCTACCTGCGCTGAGCCCGGGCCGGGCAGGTCCCGGCCTGGCGCTCAGCCGCGCTGCGGCGCCTGCGAGCGGCCTTTCCACTGGCCGCCCTTGCGCAGCCAGTAGCGGCGCGCGGAGTCGACGGTCGCGCCCAGGTAGAACAGCGCGGTCAGCGGCAGCAGCGGCGCCAGCCACGGCGGCTGGCGGTATTCGCGCAGCATCGGCGCGTAGGCCAGCGACATCGCCAGCCAGGCCGCCCAGGCCGGCCACAGGCGCGCTCCGCCCGCCAGCGCCAGCACGGGCGGCGCCAGGTAGGTCAGCGCCATGCCGGCCACCGCGCCGGCAAGCAGCAGCGGCGAGTAGCGCAGCTGCGTGTAGGCGCTGCGGGTGATCATGTCCCACAGGCTGCGCCAGTCGTCGTAGGGACRCACCGAAACGCTGTCGTCGGCCAGGTCCAGGCGGATCGAACCGCCTTGCTTGATGCACGCCGCGAGGCTGCAGTCGTCGATCAGTTCCCCGCGGATCGCCTCGAACCCGCCGATGCGGGCCAGTGCCGTGCGCCGCGCCAGCATGCAGCCGCCCGCGGCGGCCGCCACCCGGCTGCGCTTGTCGTTGACATGGGCGAAGGGGTACAACTTGGCGAAGAAGAAGACAAAAGCCGGCACGATCATGCGCTCCCACCACGAGGCACAGCGCAGCCGCACCATCAGCGATACCAGGTCGCGCTGCTCGTGTTCCGCGCGGGCCACCAGCTGCTTCAGCACACCGGCGCCATGATGGATGTCGGCATCGGTCAGCCACACCCAGGCCGCGCCCGGTGCCAGCGCATCGGCTGCTTCCAGCCCTTGCGACTGGGCCCAGACCTTGCCGCTCCAGCCCGCCGGCAGATCCCGCGCCGTGATGACGCTCAGGGAATCCGCCTTGCCCAGCGCCGCGGCCGCGCTGCGCGCCTTGTCCGCGGTACCGTCGGTGCTGTGATCGTCCACCACCACCAGATGCAGCCGCGCGGGATAGTCCTGGCCCAGTGCGCTGGCCACGGCCCCGCCGATCACCGTCGCCTCGTTGCGGGCGGGAATGATGGCGACGACCTCCGGCCACCGCGCCGGCGCGGGCGCGGGGGCGGGCTTGCGCACGCGCCAGAAGCCGCCGCGGCCGGCCAGCAGCACGCACCAGATGGCGAGCGGGATCAGGGACAACAAGAACATCTCAAAGCACTCCGGAGGGGATATAAGTGAATTAAGCCGCGCTTAGCGCAGCCATCGCCGCGCGAGCCGGGCCAGTCTGGGCACCGTCTCGGGACGCAGCAGGCGGGGATCATAGCCTGCCATGCGTTTTTCGTTCTCGCTCAGGCAGAGTTCGATCATCTCGCGCGCGGACATGGTATTGCCCAGCGCGGCCGAACTGTTCATCGGGAAATTGGCGTCCTTGGCCGAGCCGTCGGCCTCGATGCTGCGGGCCATGCCGATGCGCTCCTTGATCAGGAACAGCCATACCCGCAGCACCTTGAGCATGTACAGGGGGCGTCGCCACCAGGGCAGGCTGCGGCGGTACCAGGCCGCCCAGTTGATGAAGAACAGGATATGGCGGCCTTCTTCCTGGATGACCGGCTCAAAGGTTTCCACCAGTTCGGCGGGGAAGAATCCCGATTTCCTGGCGGCGGCAAACAGGCCGAAGGCGAAAAAACTGTCGATGCACTCGCTGTAGCCGGTGGCGAGCCAGCCCCATTCCAGGTYGGCCGGCGGCAGGTACTCCGGCTCCGGTTCCAGCGCAATGCCGTACGCCTCCACCAGCCGCGATAACACCACCTTGTGGCGCGCCTCTTCGCTGCTATCCATCTCCAGCGCACTGCGCAGCAGCGGATCGGCCACGGTATCGGCAAACGCCTTGACGCGCACCGACGCACGGCCTTCGGTCTGCACGGCGATATCCCAGATCGGCAGGGAGGTGACGCGGTGCAGGGCATCGGGATCGAGCCGGGGCCAGTCGATCACGGCGGGTTTGTAGGGGTTATGCGTCTGCAGCAGCATATTGCAGAACATGCGCAAGTGCTGCTGCGACCCGATGCGGACCGGTCCGGGCTCGGGATCGGTCCAGTTGCGCATGTCGTAGTCCGCTTGATCGACCGCGGCTTTCGCGATGGTGGCTGCGACGGCAGTTGCCCGGGCCTCTGCACCGGATGCGTCGGTTCTGCTGGGTGCGGCAAGCGCGTCAGACATCCGGCTCCCCTGGCAATTGATGATTCGCGGTCATTCTAGCGTGGCCYGGGCCCCCGCGTGTGCGTGAGAGGCATCAGAGGGCGCGCATGCCAGCCGGGGAGCGGGTTCCCGGTGCGCCGGCGGCGCTTGGGCATGCCCGCCGGCGCCGGCGAGCCGGCAAGGCCCATCGATTGCGTCGCCAGTCGCGGGATGCGTTTGGGGCAGACATGTATTTGGGATATTTCTCACACAGCTTTGCGAAATAACCTAGTAACCCGCCGCCTCGACTGGTCTCAAATTGCCTTGGGTTTTAGCGGCGCTATCAACAAAAGTACCGATACGGCGTCGATTTCGAAAATCGAAGGATAACGAAGTCGGAGAAATCATGGATCTGCTGGATACGGAGGAAGCGAGCCGAATCACCATCACGGACCTTGGACGGCTCACCCAGGTGCTGAAGTGCGACTACGACGCGATCGTGACAAGCCAGGGCGACGGCTTCTGGCGGGTGCAGTTCCTGCTGGGCGGGCACATTTATATGCTGGGCACCGTGCGCGGCAGCATCCGGCGATGGCGCCAGCTCGACGCGGTGATCGCCTTCCTGCAGTCCAATTGCCGCGACAGCAAGCAGGTCCGGCTGCAAATCGGCCAGTGGATTTTTTCAAGGAGCTAGCTTATGCGTATCGGACGCGCAGACAGGCGATTCAGGCGAAGACGTTAATCCTGCCTTTATCCTTATTCACCGGGTTTAGGAATTCACGCCAGGGAACTGGCAGGCCACGGCCGGAAATCAAGACGCCCCTGCGATCTTTCGATCGGCAGGGGCGTCTTGCTGCTGAATCACGCCAGCACAGCCTCACGCCGCGTGGCCGCGAGGCGCCGCCGGCGCAACGCTCAGGCCTGGTATTGCACCGGCTCGCGGGACTGCATGCCCAGGCGGTAGTACAGCACCGTGAGTAGCACCAGCCATGCCGGGCCGATGTACAGCGCGATGCGCGTGTCGGGGAAGTAGGCCATCAGCGCCACCACGAGGCCGAGGAAGGCCAGCGCGATCCACGAGCCATAGGGCCAGAACGGCATGCGGAAGGCAAGCTTGCCGCGTTCGGCCGCCGACAGGCCCCGGCGAAAGTTCATCTGCGTGACCAGGATCACCGCCCAGGTCCAGATGGCGCCGAAGGTGGAGATCGAGGTCACCCACACGAACACCTTTTCCGGCACCAGGTAGTTCAGCAGCACGCCGCACAGCAGGGCGGCGATCGACACCAGCAGTGCGCGGCGCGGCACGCCATTGCGGTCCACCACGGCGAAGGCGCGCGGCGCCTGGCCTTGCTGGGCGAGGTTGTAGAGCATGCGGCCGGTGCTGAAGATGCCGCCGTTGCACGACGACAGCGCGGCGGTCAGCACCACGAAGTTGATGATGCCGGCGGCGGTCTTGATGCCCAGGCGCTCGAAGGTCATCACGAAGGGGCTGCCCTGCGTGCCGAGTTCGTTCCACGGGTAGATGGCGAGGATCACGAACAGCGCGCCCACGTAGAAGATCAGGATGCGCCAGAACACGGAGTTGATCGCGCCGGGAATCGACTTCTGCGGGTTCCTGGCCTCGCCGGCGGTCAGGCCGATCATTTCCACGCCGAGGTACGCGAACATCACCATCTGCAGGGACATCAGCACGCCGGTGGCGCCATTGGGCATGAAGCCGCCGTGCTGCCACAGGTTGGAGAGGCCCACGGCCACGCCGCCGTTGCCGAAGCCGGCCACGATCATGCCGGTGCCGCCGATCAGCATCAGCACGATGGTCACGATCTTGATCATGGCGAACCAGAACTCGAACTCGCCGTAGGCCTTGACCGCCAGCAGGTTGACCGAGCCCATCGAGGCCAGCGCGGCCAGCGCCCAGATCCAGCGCGGCACGTCGGGGAACCAGATGCCCATGTAGATGGCCACGGCCGTGATTTCGGCGATGCAGGTCACCAGCCACAGGAACCAGTAGTTCCAGCCGGTCAGGTAGCCGGCGAGCGGCCCCATGTAGTCCTGCGCGTAGCGGCAGAAGGAGCCTGCCACCGGGTTGTGCACGGCCATCTCGCCAAGCGCGCGCATGATCAGGAAAATCATGGCGCCGCCGATGATATAGGCCAGCATGATGGCCGGTCCCGCCATCTTGATGGCGTTGGCCGAGCCCAGGAACAGGCCGACGCCGATGGCCGAGCCCAGCGCCATCAGCCTGATCTGGCGTTCGCCCAGGCCGCGGTGCAGTGCTTCTGCTTTTTCACTCATTGATTGTCTCCGGTCGGTAATCGTCCGGCGCCGCCCTGGGTAAGGGCGGGCCGGTTGCTTCCAGACTTCCGCCGGACGGGTCGCGCAGGTGATGCGCGCCCGCCCGGCACCGCAAATGACAGGGCCATGCCGGGTAGGCATGTCCTGCCGTCAACCATGCAAACTACGCAATTGCCTGTCTGGAGATTCCGTGCCTGCGATCAGTCAATGCAGTGATGCGGTGCTGTTGAGCGGAAGTGGCGAGCAGATTAAAGACAATCGATCAGTATTTGTTTGTGAAATTTTGGCATCAAGCAGTAATAAATCCTGCGACGATGGTTTGGAGGTGCCTTTTTAGGCGCTTATGCGATGTGCGTGATGCGCTATGCGCGCGCGCCGGCGCTGCGCCATGCGCCCGGCGGCATGCCGAAACGCTGGGTAAAGCGGCGCGTGAAGGTGGTCTGGTCGGGAAAGCCGAGCATCAGCGCGATGTCTGCCAGGCCCTGGCTGTGGTCGGCAAGCAGGTGCGTGGCGTGGTCCAGCCGCAGGCGGGTCTGGTAACGGTGCGGCGTGTCGCCGAAGGCTTCGCAGAACAGGGTGTGGAAGCGCCGCACGCTCCAGCCGAAATGGGCCGCAAGCTGGCCGGCGCCCAGTGGCGCGTCGAGATGCCGGCGCAGGTAGGCGTCGATCTGCGCCACGGGAAAGGGGGCGAACTGGCCGCGTCCCGGCACGCCCAGGCCTTGCGCCAGGTCGCCCGCAAGCACGGTGGCCAGCTGCCAGTGATATTGGCGGGATGTGCTTCGACCCGGGGCTTGCGGCAGGGCGGCAATGCGCCGCACGCGCTCGGCCCAGCTATCGGCGACGGCAAAGGCCCGGGCGTGCCCGGTCAGCGCCGCGGGCAGCGCCAGCGAGCCCGGCGGCACGTCCAGCACCAGCTGGCGGTTGTCCGGCAGGCCGAGGAAGTCATGGCGCTCGCCAGCGGGGACGATCAGCCCGCTGCCGCGATCGAGCCGGTGCAGGTGGCCATCGATCTCCAGCTCGCTGGCGCCGTCCAGGCCGAACAGGACCTGGGCGTAGCCATGCCGATGCCAGTCTGGCTCCGGCTCGTAGATACGGGTCTCCACCAGCGGCGCCGGGCCTGCCAGCGAGGGTGCGGCGGCTTTATCGCGCGGTGGCATGGCCGGTACTTCCGCGCGGCGCGGCGCGCTGGCTGGTCTGGCAAAGCCACACCCCGAGCCCGGCCACGGCGAGCCCCAGCAACTGCAGGGCGCCAAGCCTGTCGCCGAACAGCAGCCACGCCTGCAGCGCGGCCAGCGGCGGCGCCAGGAACATCAGCGAGGCGGCGGTCGCCGCCTGGCCGCGCCGGACGATGCGCAGCAGGAGATAGGTGCCGGCGCCGGAAAGCACCAGCGCCGCCCAGCCCAGCGCCGACCACAGGGCCAGGCCGGGCTGCCAGTGCGTCTCCCCGAGCAGCCAGGCCAGCGCGCCGGCCACCAGGGCGCCGCCCACGTTTTGCCACGCCGAACTGGCGCGCAGGTCGGCCGTGGCAATCGAGGTCTTCTGCAGGATGGTGCCCATGGTGATGGAAAGGATGGAAAGCAAGGCCACCAGCACCACCCAGGGCGAGACCGGGCTCGGCGCGCTGGCCAGGGTGGCGGGAGCCACCACCAATACTACGCCGAGCGAACCCAGCGCAAGGCCGCCCCAGCCCTGGCGCGACGGGAACTCGCCCAGCAGCGGGATCGCCAGCAGCGCCGTCAGCAGCGGCTGCAAGGCCCCGAGCAAGGCCATCGCCGAAGGCGCAAGCCCGTGCGCGATGGCCCAATAGCCGCCGCACAGATAGCTGCCGTGCAGCAGCGCGCCCGCCAGCAGGTGTTTCGGGACGTCGCGCAGTGCCGGCCAGCGCGCGCCGCCGGCCAGCGCGACAATCGCGAACATCAGCGCCGCCAGGCCGAAGCGGGCCAGCAGGAACAGGCTGGGTTGCGCCACCGGCACGATGGCCCGGCCCACGATGAAGCCGGTCGACCAGATCAGCACAAAGCCGAGGCTGGACAGCCAGGAAGAGGACAGCCAGGAAGAGGACAGGGGGAAGCGGGAGGGCGACATGGCATCGGCGCGGCGAGGCGCGCAAGGACAACGACGCGCGCAGCTTAGTGGGCCCGCCGCCGCGCCGTCTTGGCAAATCCGGCAATCGTGGCCAAAGGCCTTCGCTCACCGGCGAGCCGGCCGGCGCGGCCTGGGTTTATAGTTGCCGCTGGATTTTCGCCGGCGGCATTGCCGCCACGCCTTTCACCCTTGCCCATTTTTCCTCCGCCCATGTCCGAACCCCTGCTGGATCGCGTCCTCCTCACCAATGACGATGGCATCGATGCCCCCGGCCTGGCCGTGCTAGAAGCCGTGGCCGCCACGCTGGCGCGCGAAGTCTGGGTCGTCGCGCCCGAGCACGACCAGAGCGGCACTTCCCATTCGATCAGCCTGCACGCGCCGCTGCGCTTCAGCCAGCAAGGCGAGCGCCGCTTCGGCGTCAGCGGCACGCCGGGCGACTGCGTGGTCATGGCCGCGCGCCACCTGATGGCCGACGCCCCGCCCAGCCTGGTCCTCTCCGGCATCAATCGCGGCGCCAACCTTGGCCTCGAGACCGTGTTCTCCGGCACCGTGGGCGCCGCCATGACCGGCATCCTGCTGGGCATTCCGTCCATCGCGCTGAGCCAGGCTTTCACCGACCGCAACGCCGTGCGCTGGGAAACCGCCCGCGCCCTGGCCCCGGACGTCATCCGCCGCCTGCTCGCCGCCGGCTGGAGCGACCAGGCCTGCCTGAACGTCAACTTCCCCGACGTCGATCCCGATGCCGCCGGCCCGCTCACCGTCACGCGGCAGGGCCTTGGCCTGGTCAAGGACATCGCCGTGCGGGCGCATGTCGACCCGCGCGGCATTCCCTACCACTGGCTGCAATTCTCGCGCGCGCCGCGGCCCGACACGCAGGACAGCGAAGCCGTGGTGATCGGCCGGGGCGGGATTTCGGTGACGCCGCTGCGCTTCGAGCGCACCGATGACGAGGCGGCGCAGGGGCTGGTGGGGCGCCTGGCCTGAGGCAAGGCGCGTGGTGCAGGATCGGCTTTGGTTTGATAATGTGGCAATTCTGCATGCCCTTATCAATCCAGCTTTGAATGTACTCACTCGACGACCTCAAGCTCTTCGTCCGCACCGCCGAGCTTGAAAACCTCTCGGCCGCGGCGCGCGAGCTCGGGCGTACGGCCGCCACCGCGAGCGCGGCGCTGATCCGCCTGGAGCACCGCCTGAGCGCGCGGCTGTTCGCGCGGACCACCCGCCGCATGCGGCTGACCGAGGAGGGGCGGGTGTTCCTGGAGGCGGCGCGCAAGGCGCTGGCGGCCCTCGAGGAGGGCGAGGGCGCGCTGGCGGAGCAGCGCGAGGAACTGGCCGGTGCGCTGCGGCTGTCGGCGCCGGCCGACCTCGGACGCACCTTGCTGCGCGGCTGGCTGGACGATTTCCTGCTGGCGCACCCGCAGCTTTCGCTGGAGCTGTCGGTGGGCGACACGCTGGCCGACCTGTATCGCAGCAACGTCGACCTGGCGGTGCGGGTGGGATGGCTGGAGGATTCCGGCCTGGTGCGACGCCAGCTTGCGCTTACGCGTCGCGTGGCGGTGGCCGCGCCGGCCTATCTGGCCGCGCATGGCACCCCGGCTTCGCCCGAAGCGCTGGCGCAGCACCAGATGCTGTGCCTGGCGCCCGGCGGGCAGTCGCGCATGCGCTGGCCGTTCCGGTCGCGGCAGGCGCGGCTCGAAGTCGAAGCGAGCGGGCGGCGCACCAGCGACGACGGCGCCGTGGTGCGCGACTGGGCGCTGGCGGGCCACGGCATCGCGTTCAAGAACTGGTTCGATGTGGCCGCCGACGTGAGCACCGGGCGCCTGGTGCTGCTGTTTCCCGGCTGGTACGAAGACAGCATTCCCCTGCAGCTGGTGTTCCTGCAGAGCCGGTTTCCATCCTACCGGCAGCGACGCCTGATCGAGTTCCTGCAGGTCCGATTTGCGGCGTTCGACACGGAGTACCCTTTCCCGGGCTAGCTTTCCCGTCGCATCCGCGCTCCGTGGCGGGCGGTTCGCAGTGGCGCGATATATATCGCAACGTGATGTAAATGGGGCGCGATTCGACGACGGGAAGCGACGCTGCGAGGGGATCGCCGGGCCGCTCGCGCGCCCGGCATTGTCTGTTTCACTGGCTTGCCGCGCGCCCGGCTCCGAGGTCGCGCCACAAGGACGCGTCGTGCGATCCGGTCTCGCCGAAATAGCAGAGTATGGCGGTGCCGCTCCCGTATTCGGTGTCGCGCACGGTGAACGCACCCGACAGGCAGATGAACATGGTCATGCCAGCCAGGACGGCAAGCAGGCACAGTGTAAGTAGCGACAGTTTTTGCATGGCTAACCTTCAGGCGGTCATCGGGGGCGCGGGAGCCGGACCCATCGGCGCGCATCCCGTTCGTCAATAGCCGCTTGCCTGTCTGTTTTCTCCGTGGGGCACGGTTGTCAGAAGCGGCGCTCCTGCACCATTACGCATTTCTCGTGCCGGAGGCGGTGGTGGGGAAAAAGCACCACGTTGTGCGCCAGGAGCGGCCTGCCGCCAGCAAGCTGTTGGCCGCCGGCAGACAGGTTTTGCGCATTGTGTGCGTTGCGCGGCGACAGCGTGGCGCCGCTCACTCCACCACGTCGCCAACCCATACGCGGTCGAAGCTGGCCGCGGCCTCGTGCTGGATCTTGCGTACCGTCTCGGCGTCCGCGGCTTCGTACTCGCAGACCATGCGCTTGCGGTCGGAGGCGATCAGGCTGCGTTTCCAGGTGACGTTGTAGAGCGCGAGGCACGGGCGCTCGCGGTCGGCCACGATCTTCATGTCCTCATCGGACTGGGGCGTGGCAAAGCTGCGTTCAACGATGATGCGTGACATGGCGGGACTCCTTGCCGTGGTGAAAACATCCATGCCTCTAGGCTAGTGTCCCAGCGTTGGCGCGAGCGTTGGAATGGCTCGGCATGCCTGAAGGGCACGATCCAGCGCCGCCGCGGCGCGCGCGCTGCAGCGGTGCCCGGTCAGCAACCAGCGCAGCTCGCCCAGCAGCGCCGCCGCGCCTGCCGCATCGCCGGCCGCGGCGGCCAGCTGCGCCAGGCAGGCCGTGGCGACCGCCATCTCGGTCAGCCTGCGCACGGCGCGGGCAGCTTCCAGCGCCTCGCTTGCACAGGCGTGGGCCGCGTCCCGCTGGCCCTGTCCGAGCGCGATTGCCGCTGCTGCGTTGAGTGCGTAGGCCAGGTGTGCCTTGTCGTCCATCGCACGCAGCGCCGCGTGCGATGCCGCCAGCACGCCCGCGGCCTCTGCCCGTTCTTGCTCACCATCCGTGCCGGGCCGCAGCGCGGCCAGCGCGCCGAGCGCGCGGGCGAACGGCGCGTCGGCCTCGTCGCATTCGGGTGCCGGCGAGCCATCCGCCGCACCCGGCGTGCGCATGCGCTGGGCGGCCCGCCCGATCTCGGCGCAGCACGCCGTGACGTCATCGAAGCGGCCGAGCTCGAAGGCAATGGTGGCCAGCCAGACCAGGCATTCGTACTCGCGCCAGTGATCCTGGCGCTGCCGGGAGAGCGCAACGGCGCAAGCGACGTGCCCATGCGCGGCTGCCAGGTCACCGTCCACGCGGGCCAGCAGGCCGTGGCCCCACATCAGTTCCGTCACCTGGAGGTCGAGCGTGTCGGCGAGCGGGTCGGCCTCGGCCAGCATGGCGCGCGCGCGCGGCAGGTCGGCTTCCACTTCGAGCAGGCAGCGGGCCGTGTTGGCGAGCTGCTGGCAGCGCGTGGCGGCATCGGCCTTGCGCGTCATGCGCTCGGCCTCCAGCGTGCACTGGCGGGCCCCCCCGGTGTCGTTGCGTTGCTGGTACAGCCACGAGAGGATATGCAGGCCCGCCGCGGCCTCCTCGTGCAGCGACAGGGCCTGCGCGGCGCCGATGGCGTCTTCCAGCGCGCCGCACAGCGCGGGCAGCCGCCGTGCACCGGCTGCCGTGGCGGCCACGGCCCGCAGCTTCAGCAGTCCGATGGCCAGGCGCACGCGGGCGGCGCCCGGCGGCAGCTGTCCGAGCTGCGCGAGGCCGCGTTCGGCCACCGCCGCGGCCTCGTCGTTGGCATACACGCACAGGCAATGCTGGCCCGCCGCCAGGCAGGCCTGCGCGGCCAGCGGCGCATCGCCGGCAAGGCTGGCGTGGTGGGCCAGCTCGCCATGCAGGCGGGGGTCGTCCGCGCAGGCCGCGGCCAGTTGCTGCGCGATCAGGCGATGGATTTCGCGGCGGCGCGGCGGGGAGATGGCGCGGTAGGCTGCCTGGCGCACCACATCGTGGCTAAAGTCGAAATGGCCTTCGCCGGTGGGCTTGAGCAGGCCGCGCCGCTCCAGCTGCGAGAGGCTGTCGAGCATCTGGGCGAGCGGCACACCCGAGATATCCGCCAGCAGCCTTGGCCGCACTTCGCGCCCGAGCGCGGAGGCACGCGTGAGCAGCTCGTGCGCAACGGGATCGAGCGCGTCCAGGCGCTCTGCGATCAGTGTGTCGAGCGTGCGGCGCGGCAGGCGGCCGTCGCCGGCATCGTCGCGCGCCGGCTGGCGCGCGCGGGCGAGCTCGATGACGAACAGCGGATTGCCGCCGCTGTCGCGCGCGACCGCCAGGGGATCCATCGCGGCGCCTGCCGGGCCGAGCAGGGCCGCGACATCGGGCGCTTCCAGCGGTGCCAGCGGCATGCGCAGCAGGCGTGCCTCGCGGGCAAGCGAATGGAGCATGCCCTTGGCCCACGGATTGTCGTCGATCTCGCCCGAGCGCGCGGCGCCGGCAAAGATCATGCGTGCGCCGGGCGCGAGCGTGCGGCACAGGAAGTGCAGCAGGGCCGCGGAGCCCTCGTCGAGCCAGTGCAGGTCATCCAGCGCCAGCGCGAGCGGCTGCGCGGCGGCGAGCGCTTGCAGCAGGCTGGCTGCGGCACCGAACAGCTGCTCGCGGCTGCCTTCGCGGACGGTGCCGGCCATGCTGGCAGGGTTGCCCGCGCCGGTCGCCAGCAGCGGCGCCGCGAGCTGCGCGGCGGCCGGCACATCGTCGGCGCCGATGCCACGCAGGGTATCGAGCCAGAGCCCGTAGGGCCGCACCATCTCGGCCTCGTAGCAGCGGCCGCGGAGCACGCGCAGGCCGGCAGCCGCGGCGCTGGCGGCGAAGTGGTCGAGCAGCCGGGTCTTGCCGAGGCCTGGTTCCCCGAGAAAGAGCAAGAGCGCCTGCCTGTCCGCGCCGCCGGCGACAAGGCGCGCGATGGCCCGGCATTCGGACTGCCGTCCTGTCAAAGGCATTGACTGCGGGTCGGGCTCCGGATCGGGCTGCGGATCGGGCCGTGCAGCGACAGGGGCGTCGGCCAGCCCGGCCAGCTCGGCAGCCTGCGCGTCGGTGCCCGATGCGCCCAGGGCGTGCATTTCGCGGCGCGCATGGTGGATGGCTGCATCGAGCGGTCCGCCGGCCGGCGCTGACAGCTCGCGCCGCAACATGTCGCGCGCATAGGTGTAGTGCTGCTCGGCATCCGGGTAGCGCCCGGCCGCTGCCAGCAGGGCGACCAGCGTGGCGTGCGCGGATTCGGTGAGCGGATCGGCGGCCACCATGGCCCGGCCGTAGGGCAGGGCCAGGGCAGGCGTGGCGTGCAGGCGTGCAACCAGCTCGGCGAGCACGGCCCGGCGCAGGGCGTCGTAGCGCTCGCGCCGCGCCGTGCACCAGTGATAGAAGCGATAGCAGTTGGCCAGGTCCAGGCCGGCGAGGAATTCGCCCTTCAGCAGGGCGGCTGCTTCCTCCAGTGCGGCAAGCGATGTTGTCTGCGGCCCCGCGGCAAGCAGCACGTCGACGCGCGCGATGTCGATCGCCGCACCGTGCGCGGCAAAGGCCACGCGCTCGCGGTCGGCAACCAGCCTGGTGATGCCGCCCGCGCCAGACACGCCCGCCTGGTCCACCAGCGGACGAAGCTTGGTGAGGCTCCAGCGCAAGGCGGCGCGCGGGTCGTCGGGGCCTTCCCAGAGCAAGTCGCACAAGACCTGCCGCGATTGGGCAGTGCCCTCGGCCACCAGGTAGCCAAGCAGGGCGCGGGTGCGCCGGGAGGCGGGCAGTGTCAGCGGGGCGCCCTGGCGGGTCACGCATACATCACCCAGCAGGCGGATTTCCAGGCCGGCGATGGTCTGCGCTGAAGCGAGATCGGTGGCCCTCACGCTGCTGCCTCCTGCCGTGATTCCAACCGTGATTCCAACGATGCCGGCCGATATTGGATGCGGTAGGGCGCGCCAGCGGGCCTGCGGCACCGCGATGCCGCGCCGCACCGGCAGCGCTCCCAGAAAAAGTAGCACACGGGTAGTGCCACCGCCAGCGGCCCGTGGCCGCCCCGCGGTCGCCCCGTCTCCTCCCACCCGCCATCAAGGAGTCCGCCATGGCACTCGACGAAAGCAAGCTGAACGCATTCATGGGCAACTTCGTGCACGATCTCGGCGCCGTGATGCACGCCGCGACCATCGTGGTCGGGGACAAGCTCGGGCTGTACAAGGCGCTGGCCGGCAAGGCGCTGAGCGCGCAGGAGCTGGCGCACGATACCGGCACCGATGCGCGCTACGTGCGCGAGTGGCTGTCGGCCCAGGCCGCCAGCGGCTTCGTGGAATACGATCCGGCCACCGGGCAGTTCCACCTGAGCGAGGAGCAGGCCTTCGCGCTGACCGTGGAAGGCGGGCCGGCCTTCATCCCGGGCGCGTTCGAAATCGCCGTGGCGCAGTTCAAGGCCATTCCCAGGATCATCGAGGCATTCCGCTCCGGCGCCGGCCTCGGCTGGCACGAGCATGACGCCGCGCTGTTCCACGGCACCGAGCGCTTTTTCCGGCCCGGCTACGCCGCGCACCTGGTGACCGACTGGATCCCGGCGCTGGAGGGCGTGGGCGCGCGCCTGGAAGCGGGCGCCAGCGTGGCCGACATCGGCTGCGGGCACGGCGCGTCCACCATCATCCTGGCGCAGGCCTATCCCAACTCCACCTTCCACGGTTTCGATTACCACGAGCCCTCGATCCGCTATGCCGGCGAAGCCGCGCAGCGCGCCGGCGTGGCGGACCGGGTCACGTTCGAGGTGGCCAGCGCCAAGGACTTCCCCGGCAGCGGCTACGACCTGGCGGCGATGTTCGACTGCCTGCACGACATGGGCGACCCCGTGGGCGCCTCGCACCATGTGTGGAACAGCCTCAAGCCCGATGGCACCTGGATGATCGTGGAGCCGTTCGCGCAGGACCGGCTCGAGGAGAACCTCAATCCCGTGGGGCGCATCTTCTATTCGGCGTCCACCTTCATCTGCACGCCGGCTTCGCGCGCGCAGGAAGGCGCGATGTGCCTTGGCGCGCAGGCGGGCGAGCAGCGCATCCGCGAGGTGGTGACGCGCGGCGGCTTCCGGCATTTCCGGCGGGCCACGGAAACGCCGTTCAACCTGATCTACGAGGCGCGCCCCTAGCGCAGGCGAAGCCGTGCGGGCCTTCGGCCGGGTAATTGTTCCCATTGTCTGCCTACCGGCTTTCCATTAGGCTTGTGATCCGCTTTCGGCCCTGCCGGCACGACGGTTTCACCGCCGCCGGCAGCCCCGGTCCCTGGAGATGCCCGATGCCAGCCGTGCAATGCCTGCCGCAGATCTCGTCCCGCATGAATGGCCTGAGCTTCGAGCAATGGCGCCAGGCGATCGACACCAGCTTCCTGCCGCTGGAATATTCGCGCCAGGGCAGCGGACGTTTTCATTGCAGCTTCAGCTATGCGCGCTTCGGCGCCTGCGCGGTGGCGGACCTGGAGGTCGACGCGCATCGCGTGGCGCGCGAGCCGCGCCACGCGGCGGCATCGGATGCCGGCTTCTTCAAGATCTTCTGGCAACTGAACGGGCACAGCCGCGTGGCGCAGCGCGGCAACGAGGCTGCGCTCGGCGCGGGCATGTGGTCGATCTACGATACCGCGCAGCCCTACAGCATCGAAATGGGTGAGCGCAGCCGCGTGCTGGTGTTGCTGGTGCCGCAGGAGCGCGCTTTCGGCTGGCGCGACGCAGCCGCGAGCCTGGGAGGCCAGGCCTTGCCGGGCGAAGGGGCGGCGCGCATCGCGGTATCGGCGCTGGGCGCGCTGCTCCATGACACCTGTGCCGGCCACCTGCTGGATCACCAGGGCCAGACCGTGCTGCAGGATTCGGTGGTATCGCTGATGGAAACCGCGCTGCAGGGCGTGCATGCGGCGGCCCGGCCGGCCGCCGGCGATGCGGCCGGCGCCGCCATGGCGAGCCACCTGGGCGAGGGGCGCCTGCACCGCCTGGCCGAGTTCATCGATGCCCACCTGCATGATCCCGAGCTCTCGGTGCAGCGGCTGGCCTCGGTGCTCAACGTTTCGCGCCGCACGCTGTACAACCTGTTCCGCGAGGCCGGCCTGACGCCCCATGCCTACATCTTGTCGCGCCGGCTGCGACAGGCCGCGCAGCGCCTGTCCGGCGAGGCGGGGCGCAGCATCACCGAGATCGCCTTCGCGCTCGGCTTTGCCGATGCCGCGCATTTCAGCCGCGTGTTCCACGAGCGCTTTGGCATGAGCCCCTCGCAATGGCGGCAGCGGCATGCGGGCGCCGCCCGGCCCGCCCGTGTTGCGCTGCCGCACTGATCCGCGCCATTCCCTGCTTCACGCGCGCTTGCACGCATCGGCAAGCATTGTGCACGGCCAGACAAGCCACGCCCCAAGGCGCGATGCTAACTTCGTTCTCCACAACAAGGCGCAAGCCGACATCCACCGGAGACGAAGATGAATGCACCCAAGGAAGCCCGCAACAACCTGGATCAGGCCATCCGCAATGCCATGCTGATCGACGGCGAATGGCGCCAGGCCGCCTCGGGCGAGACCTTCGCCGTGTTCGATCCCGCCACGGGCGAGGCGATCGCACGCGTGCCGGCGGGTGGCGCGGCAGATATCGATGCCGCCGTGGCCGCCGCCGCGCGTGCCTTTGCGGGCGGCGCCTGGCGCGCCATGGTGCCGGCCCAGCGCGAGCGGCTGCTGCTCAAGCTCGCCGACCTGGTGGAACTGCACGCCGACGAACTGGCGCGGCTGGAGACGCTCAACAACGGCAAGCTGCTGGCCTTCGCCCAAGGGCTGGAGGTGGCAGGCAGCGCGCAATGGCTGCGCTATATGGCGGGGTGGGCCACCAAGATCGAAGGCAGCACGCTCGATATCTCGGTGCCGTTCCCGCCGGGTACGCGCTATAGCGCTTCGACGCGGCGCACGCCGGTGGGCGTGGTGGGCGCCATCGTGCCGTGGAATTTCCCGCTGCTGATGGCGGTGTGGAAGATCGCGCCGGCGCTGGCGTGCGGCTGCACGGTGGTGCTCAAGCCGGCCGAGGAGACGCCGCTGACTGCGCTGCGGCTGGCCGAGCTGGCGCTCGAGGCGGGATTCCCGGCGGGCGTGTTCAATGTGGTCACCGGAGACGGCTCGACCGGCGCGGCGCTGGTCGGGCATCCCGGCGTGAACAAGATCACCTTCACCGGCTCCACCGAGGTAGGCCGCCTGATCGGGGCGCGCTGCGGCCAGGATATCCGCCGTGTATCGCTGGAGCTGGGCGGCAAGAGCCCGGTCATCGTGCTGGACGATTGCGATCCGGCAAACGCCATCGCCGGCGCGGCCGCCGCCATCTTCCTCAACCAGGGGCAGGTGTGCACGGCCGGCTCGCGCCTCTACGTGGCGCGCCGCCACTACGAGCAGGTGGTCGAAGGGCTGGGCAAGGTGGCCAACGCCACGGTGCTGGGCTCCGGGCTCGATCCGGCCAGCCAGATGGGGCCGCTGGTGTCGGCGCGCCAGCGCGACAAGGTCATGGGCCTGATCGGCACGGGGCGCAGCGAAGGCGCGGAGATCATCGCGGGCGGCACCGCGCCGGACCGTCCAGGCTATTTCGTGCGGCCCACGGTGGTGGCCAACGCGGCCTGCAAGGACCTGACGCTGGTGCGCGAAGAAGTGTTCGGGCCGGTCGTGGTGGCCATGCCGTTCGACGATCCGCAGGCTGTCCTGGCCGAGGCCAACCGCTCGGAGTACGGTCTCGGCGCCAGCATCTGGAGCAACGACCTGCGCGCCGTGCAGCGCCTGGTGGACGGGCTCGATGCCGGCACGGTCTGGGTCAACACGCACAACATCGTCGACCCCAATATGCCGTTCGGCGGCTACAAGGCGTCTGGCGTGGGCCGCGAGCATGGCTACTCGGCCATCGAGTCCTATACCGAGCTCAAGTCGGTCTGCATGGCCTACTGAGGGGCGCCGCCGCGCACCCGGCCTTTGCCGGGCGACCGGGCCGACGCCCTGCGGGTAATCCCGGGTATTTAAAAGGTGCGCGGTACGCACATGCTTAGGCCTGCTGCATGCGGCAGCGTGGCGGAGGAGGTCCGCCATGCTGCCGGCCCGCGGCCCCGGCAGCGCCTTTCGCATCCCCCCGAAGAATAAGCAAAAAAGCACAAGAGAGAGGAGACACGATGAGCCACGAATCCATGCGGGTTCTGTCATGCATTCTGTCGCGCGTTCTGCCGCGCGTTCTGTCACGCCATCGGCGCGCCGCGAGCGTGCTGCTGGCGGCTGCCGCGGCCGTGACGATGGCCGCGCCGGCCGCCGCGCAGGGCAAGCCCGCGGCCCGGACGGCCACGCCCGACCATATCCGCGCCGTCACCCGCAGCATCGACGGCGCCTTTATCGAGGCCAACGCAGCCAGGACGCCGGACTGGCCCAGCTATGGCCTGGATTACGCCGAGACCCGCTTCAGCCGGCTCTCCCAGATCAATGCCGACAACGTCAAGGGGCTCGGGCTGGTCTGGTCCTACAACCTCGAATCCACGCGCGGGGTCGAGGCCACGCCGCTGGTGGTGGATGGCATCATGTACGTCACCGCCTCGTGGAGCGTGGTGCATGCGGTCGACACGCGTAGCGGCAAGCGGCTCTGGAGCTTCGATCCCAAGGTCGACCGCTCGCTCGGCTACCGCGGTTGCTGCGATGTGGTCAACCGCGGGGTGGCGCTCTACCAGGGCAAGGTGTTCGTCGCCGCCTATGACGGCCGGCTGATCGCGCTGGACGCGTCGAACGGCCGCAAGGTGTGGGAGAAGGACACCATCATCGACCGCAAGCATTCCTACACCATCACCGGCGCGCCGCGTGTGTTCAAGGGCAAGGTCATCATCGGCAACGGCGGCGCCGAATACGGCGTGCGCGGCTATATCACCGCCTACGATGCCGGCACCGGCGAGCAGAAGTGGCGCTGGTTCACGGTGCCCGGCGACCCGTCGAAGCCGTTCGAGGACGAATCGATGGCGCAGGCCGCCAAGACCTGGGACCCGGCCGGCAAATGGTGGGAGGCTGGCGGCGGCGGCACCGCGTGGGACACGCTGGCCTTCGACCCGGAACTCAATCTCATGTACGTCGGCACCGGCAACGGCTCGCCGTGGTCGCGCAGCAAGCGCAGCCCGTCGGGTGGCGACAACCTGTACCTGGCGTCCATCGTCGCGCTCGATCCGGATACCGGCAAATACGTCTGGCACTACCAGGAAACGCCGGGCGACAACTGGGACTACACCTCCACCCAGCAGATGATCCTGGCCGACCTGAATATCGGCGGGCAGGCGCGCAAGGTCATCCTGCACGCGCCCAAGAACGGCTTCTTCTTCGTCATCGACCGCACCGACGGCAAGTTCATCTCGGCCAGGAACTTCGTCGACGTGAACTGGGCCAGCGGCTACGACCAGAACGGACGCCCGGTCGAGTTGCCGGCCGCGCGCCAGGGCGACAAGCCCTACGACGCCATCCCCGGCCCTTACGGCGCGCACAACTGGCACCCGATGTCGTTCAATCCGCAGACCGGCCTGGTCTACCTGCCGGCGCAGCATGTGCCGCTGAACCTGATGGACGACAAGAACTGGACCTTCAACGGCGGCCAGCCCGGCCAGCCGCACGGCAACGTGGGCTGGAACACGGCCAAGATCCTCAATGCCGAACCGCCCGCCAGCAAGCCCTTCGGCCGCCTGATCGCGTGGGATCCGGTGCAGCAGAAGGCSGTMTGGACCCAGGARCAGGTCTCGCCGTGGAATGGCGGCACGCTCACCACGGCGGGCAACCTGGTGTTCCAGGGCACGGCGGACGGGCGCTTCATCGCCTACGACGCCACCAGCGGCGCGAAGCTGTGGGAGTCGCCCACCGGCACCGGCGTGATCGCGGCGCCGGTCAGCTATATGGTGGACGGCAAGCAGTACGTGTCCGTCGCGGTGGGCTGGGGCGGCGTGTACGGCCAGGCGCAGCGCGCCACGGACCGCCAGGGGCCGGGCACGGTGTACACCTTCGCGATAGGCGGCAAGGCGCCGCTGCCGGCCTTTGCGCAGTACCGCGCGGACCAGTTGCTGTCGGGCGTGAAGTACGATCACGCCAGTGTCGCCGCCGGCACCGCGCTCTACGTCAGCAACTGCGTGCTGTGCCACGGCGTGCCGGGGGTGGACCGCGGCGGCAATATTCCCAACCTGGGCTATATGAACACCGCCTATATTCAAAATCTGGACAAATTCGTCTTCAAGGGGCCCGCCATGGCGCGCGGCATGCCGGATTTCACCGGCAAGCTGAGCATGGAGGACGTCGAGAAGATCAAGGCGTTCATCCAGGGCACCGCCGACGCGATCCGGCCCAAATGAGACGCTGCGCGACCCCTGGCGGAATGCGGCAACGGCGGCAAGGGATCCGATCAACGAACGCAGGGCGGGCACATGGTTGGTGACGGGGCGCGCGGCGCGCAGGGCGGCAAGCGGGTGTGCGGGCTCGCCCGGCCACGCGCGGGGCAGCACCGGTGCCCTCGGCCCCTGCATCGCCTGTGCTGCCTGGCTGCTGCCATGCTCGCCGCGGGTTCGGGAGGCGCCTTTGCCGACGACACGCTGCCCGACGTGGTGGTCAGCGCCAGCCGCGCCGAGCAGAAGCGCTTCGACGCGCCGGCCGCGATCGACAGCGTGCCGGTCGATCCCATGGCCGCCCCCAGCCCGCTGGTCAACCTCTCGGAGTTGCTGACCGGCGTGCCGGGCGTGGCGGCACGCGAGCGCCAGAACTATTCGCAGGATCTGCAACTGGCCGTGCGCGGCTTCGGCAGCCGCTCCACCTTCGGCGTGCGCGGCGTGCGGCTGTTCGTCGACGGCATTCCCGCCACCATGCCGGACSGCCAGGGGCAGGCTTCCACCTTCGATCTCAACAACGCCAGCCGCATCGAGGTGCTGCGCGGCCCCTTCGCGCAGATGTACGGCAATGCATCGGGCGGCGTGGTGCAGGTCTTCACGCCCGATCCGCCCAAGGCACCGATGGCGCGCGCCTCCACCGGCTTCGGCTCGGACGGGCAGTGGACGACCGGCGTCACCGTGGGCGGCGGCAACGACAAGATCGGCGCCGTGCTCGACGCCTGGACCTTCGAGACCGACGGCTACCGCGACCACAGCGCGGCGCGGCGCCGCCAGCTCAACGCCAAGGTAGTGGCCGAACCGGTGGACGGCACCCGGCTCACCGCGCTGCTCAATATCTTCGACCAGCCGCAGGCGCAGGACCCCCTGGGCCTCACGCGCGCGCAGGCCGATGCCAACCCGCGCCAGTCGGTGCCGCTGTCCACGCAGTTCAACACCGGCAAGACCGTCAGGCAGACCCAGGGCGGGCTGGTGTGGGAGCAGCGCCTGGGCGAGCGCGACCGCCTCGAAGCCCGCGCCTACGGCGGCACGCGCGCGCTGACCCAGTACCTGGGCTTCAGCGGCGCCGCCCCGACTTCGGCCGGAGGCATCGTCGACATCGACCGCAGCTTTGGCGGGGCCGCGCTGTCCTGGCACCATGACACCACCTTCGCCGGCCTGCCGCTGACATGGAGCGCCGGCGCCGAGGCCGACGGCATGCACGACGCGCGCACCGGCTACGTCAACCAGAACGGCGTGCAGGGCGCGCTGCGCCGCAATGAGACCGACACCGCCAGCAGCTACGGCGCCTACGCGCAGTTCGACTGGACCTGGCATCCCGCATGGCGGCTGGTGGGCGGTGTGCGCGCCAGCCGGGTCAGGCTTGGCATCGACGATCATTTCATCACCCCCGCCAGTCCCGACGACAGCGGCACCAACACGTACAACAACGTCAGCCCGGTGCTCGGGGTGGTCTGGCAAGCGCTCGACTCCGTCAACGTCTACGCCAACCTGGGCCGTGGCTTCGAAACCCCGACGCTGACCGAGGTGGCCTACGGCCCCAATGGCGCCGGCACCAACCTGGGCTTGAGCCCGTCCACCAGCCGGCAGGGCGAAATAGGCGTCAAGTGGCAGGGCACGAACCAGCGCGTCGAAGCCGCCCTGTTCGGCGCCGCGAGCCACGACGAGATCGTGCCGCTGTCCAACGACAACGGCCGCAGCGTGTTCCAGAACGTCAACGGCGTGCGCAGGCGCGGCTTCGAGCTGGGCTGGCACGGCAGCTTCGGGCCAGCCCAGCGCTTCGGCACCGGGCTGGCCTACACCTGGCTCGATGCCTATTTCGGCGACGCCTTCCTCAACGCCCAGGGCCAGACCGTGGCCGCCGGCAACCGGCTGCCCGGCACCGCGCGCCACAGCCTGAACCTCGAGGCCACCTACCGCCCCGTGGCCGGCCTCACGCTGGGCGCGGAAATGCACGTGGAAGGGCGCGTCTTTGCCGACGACCTCAACACCCAGGCCGCGCCCGGCTACGCCAGCTTCAACCTGCGCGCCGGCTACGCCTTCCGCATGGGCCGCACGCGCTGGTTTGCGTTCGGCCGCATCGACAACATCACCGACCGGCACTACATCGGCTCGGTGATCGTCAACGAAAGCAACGGCCGCTATTTCGAGCCGGCGCCGGGGCGGCGCTTCTTCCTGGGGCTGAGGGCGGAGATCTGAGGCGGGGCTTCGACGCTCGCCGGGCGAGGCCGGTGCGCGAGGGCGGGGCGGTCTGGCAGGACCTGCCGCGCAGGCTACACTACAGCGATACCCGGCCCGGCCATCCAGATGCGAGACACGACCTCCGGCACAACTGCCACCCCCGCCACACCCGCCACGCCCGCCACGCCGCCCGCGCCCGACGACCGCACACGCAGGATCATGCTGTGGGTGGTGGCGGTGGGCTTCTTCATGCAGACGCTGGATTCCACCATCGTCAACACCGCCTTGCCGTCGATGGCGAAAAGCCTGGGCGAGAGTCCGCTGCGCATGCAGTCGGTGRTSATCGCCTAYTCGCTGACSATGGCSGTGATCATYCCSGCMTCSGGCTGGCTGGCCGAYCGCTTCGGCACSCGCACSATYTTCCAGACCGCCATCGGCCTGTTCGTGGCGGGGTCGCTGGCCTGCGCGTATTCCGGCACGCTGAGCATGCTGGTGGCATCGCGCGTGCTGCAGGGGGTGGGCGGGGCGATGCTGTTGCCGGTGGGGCGGCTGGCGGTGCTGCGCACGTTCCCGCGCGACCAGTACCTGCAGGCGCTCAGCTTCGTGGCCATCCCGGGCATGGTCGGGCCGCTGATCGGGCCGACGCTGGGCGGCTGGCTGACCCAGACTTTCTCCTGGCACTGGATCTTCCTGATCAACGTGCCGGTGGGCCTGCTGGGCGGGCTGGCCACCATGCGCTACATGCCCAATGCCCGCCTGCACGGCGTGGCGCGCTTCGATATGAGCGGCTACCTGCTGCTGGCGATCGCCATGCTGACGCTGTCGTTCTCGCTGGACGGCCTGGCGGAGCTGGGCTTCGAGCATGCCACGGTGCTGATGCTGCTGATTGCCAGCATGGCTTCGCTGACCGCCTATGTGCTGCATGCCACGCGCCACCGCCGTCCCTTGTTCGGGTTGCGGCTGTTCCGCATCCATACCTTCAGCGTGGGGCTGCTGGGCAACCTGTTCGCGCGCATCGGCAACGGCGCCATGCCGTTCCTGATCCCGCTGACCCTGCAGGTCAGCCTGGCCTATTCGCCGTTCGAGGCGGGCCTGATGATGCTGCCGATCACGGCGGCGGGCATGGCGTCCAAGCGCCTTGCCACGGGACTGATCGAGCGCCACGGCTATCGCAAGGTGCTGGTCACCAACACGTTCGTGGTGGGGCTGGCGATGGCCTCGTTCGCGCTGATCTCGCCGAGCCAGCCGCTGGCGCTGCTGCTGGTGCAACTGGCCGTGTTCGGCGCGGTCAATTCGATCCAGTTCACCGCGATGAATACCGTCACGCTCAAGGACCTCGGCACGGCCGGGGCCAGCGGCGGCAACAGCCTGCTGTCGATGGTGCAGATGCTGTCGATGAGCCTGGCTGTCACATCGGCCGGCGCCCTGCTGGCGACCTTCCAGGGCGCGTTCAGCGAACACGGCGCGACATCCGCGCTGCCGGCCTTTCACGCCACCTTCATCTGCGTGGGGCTGATCACCTCGGCCTCGGCTTGGATCTTCCTGCAGTTGTCGCCCGATGTCACCCGCGCGGCGGGCAAGAAGATGGCGGACGCGGGGGAGATGTAGCCACTGCCGGCGGCTACTCCCGCGCCTTCGGCGCGTGCCCGCGTGCCCGCGCGGCGGCGCGCTCGCGCAGGTCCTGCACGAAGGCCTCGGCGGCGTGGTCGAGGTTGCGCCCGCCCTGGCGCAGCAGGCCGACAGGCTCTTCGCTGCCATGGCCGGAGATGGGCAGCAAGGCCAGCTCGGCGCTTTCCAGCCCCTGTCGCATGGCGCAGCGCGGCGCCAGCCAGACCGCGTCGGACTTCAGCGCGATCAGCTGGCCCAGGTAGGCATCCGAGGTTTCCAGCACGCCCGGCGGCAACACGAAGCCGTGCCGCGCCAGCATGCTCTCCGCGCTATGGCGCGGCACCGAGCCCTGCGCCGGCACCACCAGCGGGAAGCGCATGACGTCCGCCAGTGTCGGCGTGCCGGCTTGCGGCCCGGCCAGCGCATGCTGGCGGCGCACCGCCAGCAGCAACGGCTCGGCGTCCAGCATCTCGAACCACAAGCCCTCCATCACCGCCGGATTGTCCATGCGGCCGATCACGATATCGAGCAGGTCGGCCTTCAGGCTATCGATCAGCGCGCGGTTCATGCCGGTCTGCACGGCCAGGCTGACTTCGGGGTGGCTGTCGCGAAACGCCAGCACTGCCTCTTGCAGCAGGTCGGGCACCACGCTGGGCAGGGCGCCGATGCGGATGCGACGGGCGCCCCTCTCCGACTCGCCATCGATGCTGCCGGCGGCTTCGTCGAGGTCCTCCAGCACGCGCAAGGCGTGGCGCAGGAAGCGCTGGCCGGATTCGGTCAGTTCCGTGCCGGAGCGCTTGCGTACCAGCAGGCGCGTGCCCAGCAGGGCCTCCAGTTCGGTCAGCGTCTTGGAGATGGCCGGCTGGCTCAGGCCCAGCTGTTCGCCGGCGCGGCCGAGGTGCTGGGTCTGCGCCACCGCCACGAAGGAATGCAGGTGACGCAGCCGCACCCGGCTGCGGAAGGCATTTTGCATATCGAAAAGTTATGAATCTGGTCGAAAAACTCAATTTACAGCAGATAAGTCTGCAAATAAAGTAATGCAAATTCATCCATAAGGAGACGTGCATCATGGCCGACTCGCCCCCCAAGCTCCCGCCAGGCCTGGCCCAGTACCGCCGCCATTACTGGGACACCCAGCCCGCGTACCGCTTCGACCCCTACGGCTCCACCCGTCTGCGCTCGCCGCAGCAGCCGTTGATCGCGCTGCCGCAGACCCTGTCCGAGGTGACCGGTCCGCGGTTCGGCGCCGAGTTCGTGCGCGCCGGCGACAGCGACCTCACCACCGGCCAGGGCCGCGGCGAGGCCATCGGCGAGCGCATCCTGGTCAGCGGGCGCGTGCTCGACGAGAACGGCCGGCCGGTGCCGAATGCGCTGATCGAGGTCTGGCAGGCCAACGCCGCCGGCCGCTATGTGCACAAGCGCGACCAGCACGACGCGCCGCTGGACCCCAATTTCATCGGCGAAGGCCGGGCGGTGACCGACGCCCACGGCCGCTATCAGTTCAAGACCATCAAGCCCGGCGCCTATCCCTGGCGCAACCACCACAACGCCTGGCGGCCGCAGCATATCCATTTCTCGCTGTTCGGCAACGCCTACGCCACGCGGCTGGTCACGCAGATGTACTTTCCGGGCGATCCCTTGCTCGCCTTCGACCCCATCTTCAATTGCGTGCCGGACGCCAAGGCGCGCGAGCGCCTGGTATGCGCGCTGGACTGGGAAACCACGGTGCCCGAGTACGCGCTTGGCTACCGCTTTGATATCGTGCTGCGCGGCCGCGATGCCACGCCGATGGAGTAAGCCATGCTGTACGCGACCACATCCCAGACCGTCGGTCCCTACCTGCATATCGGCCTGTCGGCGCTCGACGCCGGCGACCTGACCGCCGAGGCGCCGTCCCTGGACGGCGAGCGCATCGTCATCGAGGGCCGCATCGTCGACGGCGGGGGCGAGCCCGTGTCCGATGGCATGGTGGAGATCTGGCAGGCCAGCCCGGCCGGCCACTACCGCCACCCCGACGACCAGCGCGAAGGCGCGCAATCCAGCCTGGTGCCCGGCTTTACCGGCTTCGGCCGCCTGCCGACCCAGGCCGACGGCAGCTTCCGCTTCGTCACCGTCAAGCCGGGCGCCGTGCCCGGCCCCGACGGCCAGCCGCAGGCCCCCCATATCGTGGTGTCGCTGTTCATGCGCGGCCTGCTCAAGCACCTGACCACGCGTCTATACTTTCCCGACGAAACGCAGGCCAATGCGCGCGACTGGGTCCTGTCGCAGGTGCCGGCGGAGCGCCGCCAGACCCTGGTGGCGCAGCCGGCGGGCCCGGGCAAGCTGCAGTGGCAGGTGATACTGCAAGGCCAGGGCGAAACGGTGTTCTTCGATATCTGAGCCGGCGCGGCCCCGTTCCCGCCAAGTCTCGCCGCACGCCGGCGCCGGCCCGCTCCGCGGCCCGGCGCCGGCGTGCGTTTCTTTTCCGTGCGAACCTGAACCGATGCCTACTTCTTCCCGACTGACCGACCCCATGTTCGGCAGCGCCGATACGCTGGCCGCATTCTCCGATGCCGGCACGGTGCAGGGCATGCTCGATTTCGAAGCGGCGCTGGCGCTTGCCGAGGCCAGTTGCGGGGTGATCCCGCAGGACGCCGCCGCAGTGATCGCTGCCGCTTGCCGGGCCGGGGAAATCGATTTCGACAAGCTGGCCGATGCCGCCGTCGCGGGCGGCAACCTTGCCATTCCCCTGGTCAAGCAGCTTACGGCCCGCGTGGCCGCACGCGACGAACGGGCCGCGCGCTACGTGCACTGGGGCGCGACCAGCCAGGACGCCATCGATACCGGCATGGTGCTGCAGTTGCGCCGTGCGCTGCAGGCCATCGGCACCGATCTCGAAGCGCTCTGCGAGGCGTGCGCCACGCTCGCGCGGCAGCACCGCAACACGCCGATGGTGGGTCGTACCTGGCTGCAGCACGCGCTGCCCACCACCTTCGGCCTCAAGGCCGCCGGCTGGCTGGACGCCCTGCAGCGCAACCTGCAACGTCTCGGCGCCGCGCGCGAGCAAGTCGCCGTGCTGCAATTCGGCGGCGCCGCCGGCACGCTGGCCAGCCTCGGCAACGCCGCGCCCGCGGTGATTGCCGGACTCGGCCGCGAGCTGGATCTCGCCGTGCCCGCCGTGCCCTGGCATGGCCACCGCGACCGCCTGGCCGACGTGGCCGCCACGCTCGGCATGCTCACCGGCACGCTCGGCAAGATCGCGCGCGACATTGCGCTGCTGATGCAGACCGAAGTGGCTGAAGTCGCCGAGCCCTCCGCCCCGGGCCGCGGTGGTTCCAGCACCATGCCGCACAAGCGCAACCCGGTTGGCTGCGCCGCCGTGCTGACCGCCGCCGTGCGCGTGCCGCCGCTGGTGGCGAGCATGCTCGCCGGCATGGTGCAGGAACACGAGCGCGCCCTCGGCGGCTGGCAGGCCGAATGGGACACCCTCCCGCAGATTGTCACGCTCAGCGCCGGCGCCCTGCGCCAGATGCTGGAGGTGGCAAGCGGCCTGCAGGTCGATGCGCCGCGCATGCGCGCCAACCTCGACATGACCCACGGACTGATTCTCGCCGAAGCCGCCATGCTGGAGCTGGGCGGGCGGATCGGCCGGCTGCAGGCGCACCACCTCGTCGAAGGCGCCTGCAAGCGGGCGGTGGCCGAAGGCACCACGCTGCGTGCAGCGCTGGCGGCGGTGCTGGCCGAAGATCCCGCCCACGCCGGCCTGATGGATGCCGCCGCGCTGGACCGGGTATGCGATCCGGCCAACTATTTCGGGCAGGCAGAGGGATTCGTCGACGGCGCGCTGGCGGCATGGCGCGCACGCGAGGGCTGACGAGCCCGTAGCCATGTCACCGCGAGCCATGCCAACGGAGCCCGTCGACAGGCATCGAGCCTGAACGCCGGAATCCAGGCAACAAGACCAACCAAGACAGACCCAAGACAGATCCAAGACAGATTTCGCCCCTGGAGACTAAATTGCCCCACCTCAATCATGCCGGCGCCTCCCTGTTCTACACCCTGGAAGGCCCCGAATCCGCCCCGGTCCTGATCTTCTCCAACTCCCTCGGCACCGACCACACCATGTGGGCGCCGCAGGCCGAAGCGCTCGGCAAGCAGTTCCGCGTCCTGCGCTACGACACCCGCGGCCACGGGCAATCATCGCTGCCGCCGGGACCGGCCACGGTGGCCGAGCTGGGCAGCGACGTGCTGGCCCTGATGGATGCGCTCGGCATCCGCAAGGCCGCGTTCTGCGGCCTGTCCATGGGCGGCCTGACCGGCATGTGGCTCGGCGTGAATGCGCCCCAGCGCTTCACGCATATCGCGCTCGCCAATACCGCGCCCAAGATCGGCACGGGCGAGGCATGGAACACCCGCATCGACGGGGTGCTGCGCGACGGCATGGCGCCGCTGGTGGACGCATCGCTGCAGCGCTGGTTCACGCCGGGGTTTGTCGCTGCCGCCGGCGGCAAGCTCGATGGCCTGCGTGCCGTGCTGGGCGGCCTCGATGCGCGCGGCTACGCCGCCAACTGCGCCGCCGTGCGCGACGCCGACCTGCGCGAAGCGGTCAGGACCATCCCGGTGCCCGTGCTGGTGATCGCCGGCAGCGCCGATCCGTCCACCACCGCGGCCGAAGGCCGCGCGCTCGCCGATGCCATTCCCGGCGCGCAGTACGTCGAGCTCGAAGCCGCGCACCTGTCCAGCTTCGAACAGACCGCGCGCTTCAACGACGCGCTGGCGCGTTTCCTGTCCGGCGAAGCGAAGCCGTCCAACGACAGCGAACGCTATGCCGCCGGCCTCGCCGTGCGCCGCGCCGTGCTCGGCAGCACCCACGTGGACCGCTCGCTGGCCCGGCTCACGCCGCTCAACGACGAATTCCAGAACCTCATCACGCGCTATGCCTGGGGCGAGATCTGGACCCGCGAAGGCCTGCCGCGCCATACGCGCAGCCTGCTCACCATCGCCATGATGGTGGCGCTCAACCGCAATGAAGAACTCAAGCTGCATCTGCGCGCGGCGGCGAACAACAAGGTAAGCCGCGAGGAGATCAAGGAAGTGCTGCTGCAGACGGCCATCTATTGCGGCGTGCCGGCGGCCAACTCGGCGTTCCATATGGCCGAGGAGGTGTTTGCGGCGGTGGATGCGGAGACGCGTGGGGAGTGAATCGACAAGGCTGATGGCAGAACCGTTGGCTGCCGCCAGTTAGCTCGCCCCATCGCGCCGGGATGGCTGGTGAAGAACCGCCCCGGCTTCCCGCTCCAGCGGATATTGCACGGATTGCGCCTTGCGCTGGCCTCAGTGGCAGTCCGGCGCGGCGGCCATGACGTTCCTTGCCGACGGTGCGGGAGCACGGTCCTTGCGAATGGCCCGGAAGCTGGCGAGCAGCAGCAGGCCGATCAGCGCCAGCACCGCGCCGAAACCGAAGTCTGCCGGAATGCCGCGGCCGTCCACGATACTGCCGCCCACGGACGAGCCCACCGCGATGGCAACCTGGATGATGCCGACGAACAGCGCCGAGCCTGCCTCTGGCAGGTCGGCGGTCGAGCGCTGGATCCATACGCTGAGGCATAGCGGAATCGCGCCGAACGCGATACCCCACGCCAGCACGACCGCCACCACCGCGGGCGTCGCATGCCGCAGCGCGGGCATCAGCAGCAGCGAGACCATCAGCATCACGATCATGGTCGCGAGTGACGCACCGAGGTTTCGCGCGACCGTGGTCGAGACGGCAAAATTGGCGAGAAAGCCGATGATGCCGAAGCCAAGCAGCACCCAGGTAATACCCTGCGCGCTGAAGTCGGCATATTCCTGGAGGAACGGGGCGATAAAGGTATAGGACGAGAAGTGGGCGCCGAACACGAAGGCGACCATGATCAGGCTCGTGCGCGAATGCGTGCGCCGCAGGAGCGCGAACAGATCGGCCAGGCGCAAGGCGGCTTTCGAGGGCAGCGATGGCACCAGCATCGCCTGGGCTGCCAGGGCCACGGCCACCAGTACGCCGGTCGCCATGAACGATGCGCGCCAGGACGCAAGATTTGCGATAAAGGTGCCCAGCGGTACCCCGATCACGGTGGCGAAGGTCACGCCAGCCAGGATCATCGCGGTGGCTCTCGGTGCTTCATGGGGCTGTACCAGCCTGCCTGCCGCGGCCAGCGCGAGCGTCCAGAAGCCGCCCAGGCTCGCGCCCAGCAGGGCGCGCCCGATCAGCATGACCGCGAAGCTGGGCGCAAACGCCGAGATCAGGTTCGATGCCAGCAAAAGCACCGAAAGCGCGAGCAGGATGTGGCGCCGGTCGATACGCCCGGCGCCCAGCATCATGCCGGGCGCGGAGATGGCGGCCAGTACGCCGGGAATCGTCACCATGAGTCCCGCGGTGCCCGGCGTCACGCCGAATTCCGCGGCGACCTGCGGCAATAGCCCGACCGGCAGGAACTCCGTCGTCACGAACGCAAACGCGCCGACGGTTACCGATCCGACTGCCAGCCATGCCCGCGAGGGCGAGTGAATGCCGGGATCTTTCATTGGGTCACCCGCCGGGTGACTGCCTTCCATCATCATGAGTCTGCTCGTCTGCTACGGATCTGAGGGGGCGTGCCCCGAAAGACCGGCAACATACCATCGATGTGCGCGTTGCGCTGGCGGCCCGCAAATAGCGCCCTAATCCCAGGTCTTCGTGAGGGTCTTCATCGAATTGACATAGATGGCCAGCGACACCGCCGCCCAGCTGTGGACCTGCGTTCCTGCCGGGGATCCGGAGTTCGCGGTGCGCGATGGCCAGGGATGCCGAGGGATCCTCAAGCCGTTTCCGCTACCCTGATCTCCGCCAGCAGCTTCTTCAGTTCCGGCACGCAGGATCCGCAGTTGCCGCCGGCCTTCACGCACGTGGTGATTTCCGCCGGGGTCTTGAGGTCGTGCTTGCGCACCGCGTCGCAGATCGTGTTGCGGCCCACGCCGAAGCACGAGCACACCGTAGGGCCGGCATCCGCGCCTTTCTCCATGGGCTGGCCCAGCAGCAGTCCGATGCGGTCGGCGTCTTCGAGATGGTCCTTGCCGAACAGCGTGGAGAGCCATGCGCGCGAGGGCAGCTCGGGCCGGGTGGAGATGTAGATGCAGGTCTGCAGGCGGTCGTCGACCACGTGGCCGGCGTGGTAGATGCCGGCGGTGCGGTCTTCGTACTCGATCCAGTCGGCATCGGGGTCGGTGATGCCGAGCAGGGCGCGGGCCCAGGCGGCACGGTCTGCGATGTTTTCGCGGCCGGCGAATTCGTAGCGCTGGAACTGGCGGCCCTGCACGCGCGTCCAGTAGGTGAGGGTGTCGGCCGGCAGTGCTTCGCGGCTGAGCACGAAGCCGTGCCACGACACGCGGAATTCCTCCACGCGCACCGGGGTGTGCTTGAACTCGGGCTCGCCGGAGACGGGGTCGACCACGGGGTTGACGAGGGCGCCGACGCGCGCGTCCGAGCTGAACTGATTGTTCCAGTGGATCGGCACGAACACGCTGCCGCGCGGGATGCCGCCGCTGTGTTGCACGCGCGCGACCATGGCGCCCCAGCGGGTGGAGACCCGGGCGAGCTTGCCTTCGCCCACGCCGCACAGCAATGCGTCCTGCGGATGCATGTCGACGAAAGGCTCGGCGATGTGGTCGGCCAGCTTGGGCGATTTGCCGGTGCGCGTCATGGTATGCCACTGGTCGCGCACGCGGCCGGTATTGAGCACCAGCGGGAAATCGTCGTCGGTGGCGTGGACCGGCGCACGCGGTGCCGTGGCGACGAAGCGCGCGCGCCCGTCAGGATGGGCGAAGCGGCCGTCGGCGAACAGACGGGCCGTGCCGGAGGGGCCTTGCAGGCCCTGCGAGGCGGCCGTCACCGGCCATTGCACGGGGGCGAGCGCATCGAACTGCTGGCGGCCCATGCCGGCCAGGCCAGCGATGTTGAAGGCGCGATGGGCGAGCGTGGCGTCTTCGGCAGCGCCGCTGCCGGTGTTGCGGTAGGCGCTCAGGCGGGCATGCTCGTCGAAGATCTCGTGCGGCCCGGCGTAGTGGAACCCGTCGAAGCCCATGCGCGTGGCCACCTCGCACAGGATGCGCCAGTCGGCGCGGGCTTCGCCCGGTGCGGGCAGGAAGGCCCGCTGGCGCGAGATGCGGCGCTCGGAGCTGGTGACGGTGCCGTCCTTCTCGCCCCAGCCCAGCGCGGGCAGGAGCACCTGCGCGGCGTCGTTGGTGTCGGTGCGCAGCATGATGTCGGAGCTGACCACCAGCTCGCATGCGGCCAGCGCGCGGCGGGCCTGGTCGGCGTCCGGCAGGCTCACCACCGGGTTGGTGGCGATGACCCACACGGCCTTGACGCGGCCTTGCTCGATGGCTTCGAACAGCTCCACCGCCTTGAGGCCGGGCTTGTCCGCGATGGCGGGCGAGCCCCAGAACGACTGCACGATCTCGCGATGCTGCGGGTTGGCCAGTTCCATGTGCGCGGCCAGCATATTGGCCAGGCCGCCGACTTCGCGCCCGCCCATGGCGTTGGGCTGGCCGGTCAGGGAGAACGGCCCCATGCCGGGCCGGCCCAGGCGGCCGGTGACCAGGTGGCAGTTGATGATGCTGTTGACCTTGTCGGTGCCGGCCGATGACTGGTTGACGCCTTGCGAGAAGGCGGTGACCACCTTGGGCGTGGCGGCGAACATTTCGTAGAACGCGCGCAGCGCTTCGGGGTCGAGCTTGCAGGCCCTGGCGACCTTGGCCAGGTCGGTGCAGTCCGGGCCAGCCGCGGCGAGCGCATCGTCCAGCCCGCTGGTGTGCCCGGCGATGAATGCCGCATCCGCGGCGCCGTGCTGCGCCAGGTAGTGCAGCAGGCCGTTGAACAGCCAGACATCGGTGCCGGGCTTGATGGGCAGGTGCAGGTCGGCCAGCTCGCAGGTGGCGGTGCGGCGCGGGTCGATCACCACCAGCTTCATGCCGGGGCGCGCTTCCCTGGCCCTGGACAGACGCTGGAACAGGATGGGATGGCACCATGCGGTGTTGGAGCCGACCAGCACGACGAGGTCGGCCAGTTCCAGGTCTTCGTAGTTGCCCGGCACCAGGTCTTCGCCGAAGGCGCGCTTGTGCCCGGCCACGGCAGACGACATGCACAGGCGCGAGTTGGTGTCGATATTGGCGCTGCCGATGAACCCTTTCATCAGCTTGTTGGCGATGTAGTAGTCCTCGGTCAGCAACTGGCCGGAGACATAGAGGGCCACGGCGTCCGGGCCGTGCTCGGCGATGATGTCCTTGAAGCCTTGCGCCACCTTGTCCAGGGCGTGATCCCACGATACCTGCGTCAGCGCGCCGTCGGCGCCGCGCACCTGCGGATGCAGCAGGCGGCCTTCGAGCCCGGTGGTTTCGGCCAGGGCGGAGCCCTTGACGCACAGGCGGCCCTGGTTGGAGCCGTGGCTGGCGTCGCCGGCCACTTCGACGCTGCCGTCGTCATGGCGCGTGGCACGCACGCCGCAGCCCACGCCGCAATAGGGGCAGGTGGTATCGGTGACGACGGACGAAGCGCCGGCCGGCGGCGCGGCCGGGGAACCGGTGGAAAGGATGACGGGGATATCGGACAGGTTCACGGTGGCGCGCTCGTTGCTAACGGTAAATCGGATGCCAGGGGGAGCGGCGCTCAGGCCGCCAGCGCCTCGCATTGCGCGCGGCCGAACAGCAGGCGCTGGCGCATGGCGCCGACCGGCTCGCCGCTCTGGATCAGGTCGAAGTACCAGGGGCCGTCCTGCACGTCGCCGTACAGCACCGCGCCGACCAGGCGCCCGCCCTGCAGCACCAGCCGCTTGTAGACGCCGCGGCGCGCATCGCGCATGACCAGGTCTTCGCTGCCTTCGCCGCCGATGAAGTCGCCGGCGGAGTAAAGGTCCACGCCGGTCACCTTGAGCTTGGTCGCGGTGGCCTGCTGCACGTAGCGGCGGTGCCCGGCCCCGGCCAGGTGCGCGGCGGCCACGCGGGCCTGGTCCCAGATCGGCGCCACCAGGCCGAAGGTGGCTTGGCGGTGCTGCACGCATTCGCCCACGGCGTACACGCGCGGATCGAAGCTCTGCAGCGTATCGTCGACCACGATGGCGCGCTCGCAATGCAGGCCTGCCTGCCGGGCCAGCTCGATATTGGGGCGCACGCCGGCGGTCATGACCACCAGGTCGGCGGGAATGCTGGTGCCGTCCTTGAAGCATACGCCGGTGACGCGGTCCTCGCCCAGGATGCTGCTGGTATGGGCGTTGAGCAGGAACTGCAGGCCCTTGCGCTCGAGCGCCTGCTTGAGCAGTGCCGCGGCGGGTGCGTCGAGCTGGCGCTCCATCAGGCTGTCGGCCATGTGCACCACGCTCACTTCCATGCCCTGGCGCATCAGGCCGTTGGCGGCCTCCAGGCCGAGCAGGCCGCCGCCGATCACCACCGCGCGGCGGTGGTTGCGTGCGGCGGCCAGCATGGTTTCCACGTCCTGGATGTCGCGAAAGGCGATCACCCCGTCGAGCTGGTGGCCGGGCACCGGGATGATGAAGGGCTTGGAGCCGGTGGCCAGCAGCAGGCGGTCGTAGCGCACCTCGCGCCCGGATTGCGAGCGCACCAGCCGGCGCGGGCGGTCGATGGCCACCACCGGGTCGCCGGCCAGCAGCTCGATGCCGTTCTGCTCGTACCACTCGCGCGTGTTGAGCATGATGTCGGCGATGGTCTTCTCGCCGGCCAGCACCGGCGAGAGCAGGATGCGGTTGTAGTTGCCGTGCGGCTCGGCGCCGAACACGGTGATGTCGTAGAGATCGGGCGCCAGCTTGAGCAGCTCCTCGACCGTGCGCATGCCGGCCATGCCGTTGCCGACGACCACCAGGCGGGGCTTGTGGCCTGCACTGACGCGACCGGCACTCATGCGGCCACCCAGACCTTGCCGTCATGCACGCGGGCAGGGTAGGCCGCGACCGAGTGCTCCGGCGCTTCCAGGCATTCGCCGGTGCGCAGGTCGAAATGCTGCTTGTAGATCGGCGAGGCCACCACCACGCGCTCGCCCAGGCTGCCCACCAGGCCGCGCGACAGCACCGCGGCATTGGCGTTGGGGTCGTAGTTGGAGATGGCGTATACCTGATCGTCCGCGCCCGCGCCGATGCGGAACACGGCGATCTGTGCCTTGTCCACCAGCGCGCACACGCCGGTATTGGGCACGATGTCGCGCAGGGCGCAGATGGCGGTCCAGGTTTCGCTGTGGTGGGCTTGGCTCATGATGTTTTCCTTGGCGTTGGCGCGTTGGTTGTGGGGCACGGCCGGTCAGGCTGCCTTGACGATCACCGGGATCTGTTCGAGCCTGGAGCGATGCAAGATCCGTTCCTCGGGCGTGGCGGGGCGGATCTGGCCGCGCTCCTCCATGAAGACCAGGTTGTCGTCGCGCAGGTCGCTGTTGACGAAGTGGCGGAAGCGCTTGCGTGTTTCCGGGTTGGTCACGGCCAGCTTCCATTCGTCCTCGTAGGTGTCGACCACGTGCTGCATCTGGGCTTCGAGTTCTGCGCCGATGCCCAGGCTGTCTTCCAGCACCACGGCCTTGAGGTAGTCCAGGCCGCCTTCGAGGTTGTCGCGCCAGGTGCTGGTGCGCTGCAGGCGGTCCGCCGTGCGCACGTAGAACATCAGGAAGCGGTCCACGTAGCGCAGCAGCGTGGCGCGGTCCAGGTCGCTGGCCAGCAATTCGGCGTGGCGCGGCTTCATGCCGCCGTTGCCGCACACATAGAGGTTCCAGCCGCGCTCGGTGGCGATGATGCCCACGTCCTTGCCCTGCGCCTCGGCGCATTCGCGGGTGCAGCCGGAGACGCCGAACTTGATCTTGTGCGGGGCGCGCAGGCCCTTGTAGCGGTTCTCGATCTCGATGGCCAGGCCAACCGAGTCGTCCACCCCATAGCGGCACCAGGTCGAGCCCACGCACGACTTCACGGTGCGCAGCGACTTGCCGTAGGCATGGCCGGATTCGAAGCCGGCCGCGATCAGCTCTTCCCAGATCATCGGCAGCTCTTCCACGCGCGCGCCGAACATGTCGACGCGGGCGCCGCCGGTGATCTTGGTGTACAGGCCGTATTTCTTGGCGACCTGGCCCACCGCGATCAGGCCGTCGGGCGTGACTTCGCCGCCCGGCATGCGCGGCACCACCGAGTAGGTGCCGTCTTTCTGGATATTGCCCAGGAAGTAATCGTTCGAGTCCTGCAGGCTGGCGTGCTCTTCCTTGAGCACGAACTCGTTCCAGCACGAGGCCAGGATGCTCGCCACGGTCGGCTTGCAGACGTCGCAGCCCAGGCCCGTGCCGTGCGCCGCCAGCAGCTCGCCGAAGGTCTTGAAGCCACCCACGCGCACCAGGTGGTAGAGCTCCTGGCGCGAGTAGGCGAAGTGTTCGCACAGGTGGTTGTTCACCGCCAGGCCCTGCTTCTTCATCTCGGCCTTCATCACCTGCGTGACCAGCGGCACACAGCCGCCGCAGGTGCTGCCGGCCTTGGTGCAGCTCTTGAGCGCGCCGATGGTGGTGGCGCCGTCGCGCACGGCAGCGCAGATGTCGCCCTTGGAGACGTTGTTGCACGAGCAGATCTGCGCCGCATCGGGCAGCGCGTCGGCGCCCAGGCCCGGCTTGGCCTGGCCGTCGGAAGCCGGCAGGATCAGGAATTCGGGCGACTCGGGCAGCTCGATCTTGTTGAGCATCATCTGCAGCAGCGTGCCGTATTCCTCGGCGTCGCCCACGAGCACGCCGCCCAGCAGGTACTTGCCGCAATCGGACACCACCAGCTTCTTGTAGACCTGCTTGCGCTCGTCGGTGAACTGGTAGGCACGGCTGCCGGGGGCATTGCCATGCGGGTCGCCAAGGCTGGCCACGTCCACGCCCATCAGCTTGAGTTTGGTGCTCATGTCGGCGCCCGCGAACTCGGCCTGGTGGCCCAGCAGGTGCTTGGCCGCCACGCGCGCCATGTCGTAGCCGGGTGCGACCAGGCCGTAGATCTTGCCTTGCCACAGCGCGCATTCGCCAATGGCGTAGACGTCCGGGTCCGAGGTCAGGCACTGGTTGTCCACGGCGATGCCGCCGCGCTCGCCCACGGCCAGGCCGGCCGCGCGCGCCAGTTCGTCGCGTGGGCGGATGCCGGCCGAAAAGACGATCATGTCGGTTTCGAGGTGGCTGCCATCGGCGAAGTTCATGCGATGGGTGCCTTGCTCGCCGTCGACGATCTCCACGGTGTTCTTGCGCGTGTGCGTGGTGACGCCCAGGTCTTCGATCTTCCGGCGCAGCATCTCGCCGCCGCCGTCATCCACCTGCACGGCCATCAGGCGCGGGGCGAATTCCACCACATGGGTCTGCAGGCCCAGGTCGCGCAGCGCCTTGGCGCATTCCAGGCCGAGCAGCCCGCCGCCCACCACCACGCCGGTCTTCGAGCGGGCGCCGCATTCCTGCATGGCTTCCAGGTCTTCGATGGTGCGGTAGACGAAGCAATCCTTGCGGTCCTTGCCCGGCAGCTGCGGCACGAAGGGGTAGGAGCCGGTGGCGATGATGAGCTTGTCGTAGGACAGGGTCTCGCCGTTGGACACCGTGACCGTCCTGGCCGCGCGGTCGATGACGGTGGCGCGGGCGTTCAGGCGCAGCAGCATGTTGCTGCGCTCGAAGAAGCCGGCTTCCACCAGGGACAGATCCTCGGCGGTCTTGCCGGCGAAGAATTCCGAGAGGTGCACGCGGTCGTAGGCCGGGCGCGGCTCCTCGCACAGGACGGTGACCTCCAGGTCTTGCGAACCGGCTTCGGCCAGGCATTCCAGGAATTTGTGGCCGACCATGCCGTGGCCGATGATGATCAGTTTCATGATGGTTTCCTTGTTCTGTGGGGCCGGGGAGCCGTGGCCGTGCTGTGCTGTGTTTTCTGGGACCGAATTCGTTGCGGCGGCGGCTCAGGAGTTGGAGCCGGCCAGTGCGCTGTCGAACAGGGCTTGCTCGCTGGCCTTGTGTTCGGCCGAGAAGCGCACGGCGATCGCGCACAGGGCCGAGACGATGGCCGCCGCGCCGAGCACGGTGAGCGTCTGCTGCAGGTTGCCGCCCAGGCCCTTCATCAGGAACCCGGCCGCCACCGCGCCCACATTGCCGCCGGCGCCAATGATCCCGGCCACGCCGCCGAGCGCCTTGCGGTCGATGAAGGGCACCAGCGCGTAGGTGGCGCCGCAGGCCATGTGGGTGAACAGGCCGAAGCCCAGCATGGCCACCACGGCCGCCGCCACGCTGTGGGCCTGTGCGAACCACAGCAGGCCCAGGCCTTCGCCGAGGATCAGCACGAACAGCAGGGTGGAGCGCGCATCCAGGCCGCGGCGCAGGGCTGCCTTGTCCGACAGCCAGCCGCCCAGGGCGCGGGCGAACAGCGCGAGCAGGCCGAAGCTGGCGGCGGCCAGGCCGGCGCTGCTGAGCGACAGGCCGAAGTGGTCCACGTAATAGGTGGCGGCCACGTTGTGGATGAAGATCTCCACGCCGAAGCAGGCGCCGTAGGTGATGAACAGCATCCAGACGCGGTAGTTGGCGCTGGCGGCCTTGAAACTGGCCCAGCCGCCTTTCTTGCCGCTGTCCACGCTGATGCCTTGCTTGCGCAGGTCGGCGAAATCGCCTTGCGGGCAGTCCTGGGTGAACTTCCAGTAGAGCACCGCCATGATCAGCATCAGCACGCCCGGCACCAGCAGCGCGAGGCGCCAGCCCATGGCGTGGTTCACGCCCAGCATCAGGATCGCGCCCAGCAGCAGCGGCATCATGGCCTGCGCGGCGCCGCCGCCGGCATTGCCCCAGCCCGCGGCCGCGGCGTTGGCCGTGCCCACCACGTTGGGGGCGAACATCACCGAGGTGTGGTACTGCGTGATGACGAAACTCGCGCCCACCGCGCCGATCAGCAGGCGGAAGAACAGGAAGGTCTCGTAGCTCTGCGCCATCGCCACGCCGAGCACGGGAATCGCGCCGAGCGCCAGCAGGCCGGTATAGGTGCGGCGCGGGCCGAAGCGGTCGCACAGCGGGCCGAYGACCAGGCGCACGAGGATGGTCACCGCGACCGCGGCAATATTGATATTGGCGATCTGGCCGGGAGTCAGGCCAAATTCACCCTTGAGCACCGGCATCAGCGGCGCGCACGCGAACCACGCGAAAAAGCACACGAAAAACGCCATCCAGGTCAGGTGGAAGGCGCGCATCTGCGGGGTGCGCAGGCTTAGCAGTTCGATGCGGGTGGCTTTGCCGGTCATCATGGCTCCAGAAAAACAAAGGGCGTCCCGCGAACCGGTCATGAAGACCGGTCAGGGGACGCCGTTGTCCTGGCGGCAGCGATAAAGACCGCTGCCGCCGCGTATGGGGTGAGCGGGCCGCCGTTGGTCCGCTCGCGTTCTATTGAGCAAGCGCTGTGCCAGCGGCGGATGTGATGGCGAGCGGGGGTTTTGGCGGGAAAGGCGCCTTCAGCGGCGGCGAAGATGCGCCGCGTTGGGGCAATTGCTTCGGCGCAGCACGTTCATGGTGCAGTGCGGTGGGCGAGGGCGGTGCGCGCCGGCGAACCCAAGCTGGTGCATGGGCCGGCGTCGCCGGGGCGCGCTAGGCGCGGGTCGGGCCGGCCGCCAGGGCGGCGTTTTTGCCGTCGGCGGCGGGATTGTCCTCGCGTTGCACGCGGGTGATGGCGATATCGTTGGGTCGCACCAGCTCGTCCGCGTCGTCCACGAGCGCGGCGCGCACCCGGCGGCCTGCGGGCGTGAGCAGTTCCACCGGGCCCTGGCCGCAGGGCGCCAGGTGGCGGTCGCCCCATTGCATCAGGCCCACGATCACGGGAATCAGCTCCACCGCGGCGCGGGTAGGGCGATATTCGAAGCGCTCCCGCTCGCCTGGCTCGCGGTAGCTGACCTTGCGCAGGATGCCGGCCTCGCTCAGCGTCTTGAGCCGCGCGGAGAGCACGGCGGGCGAGCACTGCAGGCGTTCGAGGAAGTCGTCGAAGCGGCGGATGCCGTGAAACACGTCACGCAAGATCAGGATCGTCCACTTCTCGCCGACAAGGCCGAGCGTGGCAGCGATCGAACAGTTCTGGAGTTCTTCGGCATTGAGGCGCATGGGACCAGCATAGCAGCCTGACTTCATTTGCAAAAGTCAGGGTATAGCCTATACTCCTAACTACGAAAACTGTAGTCAGGAGCCGGTGATGCCGTCGTCACAAGATTCGAATGCCCACGCCGGCTGCYCGGAATGCGCGCAAGCCTGGATGCTGGCCGGGGGCGAACGGGTCGTGGTGCGCGCCGTGCGCGCGGCCGACGCGGAGCGCGAGCGCGCCTTCGTCCAGGCCCTGTCGCGTGAAAGCCGTTACTACCGCTTCCTGACCGGCGGGCGCATTTCGGACGAGGTGATCAGCCGTTTTGTCGAGAACGATGCCGGCCTGGCGCTGGTGGTGACGGCGCAAATCGATGGCGCGCCCGTGATCGTGGCCAACGGCAATTACGTGGTGACGCACGGCGGGGTGGCTGAGTTCGCCGTGGCGGTGGCCGACGACTGGCAGGGCAAGGGCCTGGGCCGCCGGCTGATCTCGCGCCTGCGTGATGCCGCCGCTGCCGCGGGCCTGCGCCTGCTGCGTGGCGACGTGCTCAGCGAGAACCGCCGCATGCTGGCGCTGATGCGCGAATTCGGCTTCTCCAGCCGGCGCAACCCTGAAGACAATCTGCTGCACGAGGTGAGCCTGGTGCTGCGCGCCTCTGTCTTCACGGACGCGGTGCCCGCCACCGCCCGCGCGGCGGACTGAATTCCCGGCCTAGGCTTCGGCGGTGCCGCGCTTGCGCGTGCCAGCCGTGGCGGTGCAGCCCACCGATGCGATGATGATGCTGGCGATGGCCAGCCATTGCTGCGTGTTCAGTGTCTCGTGCAGGAACACCAGCCCGGCCAGCGCGCCCATCGCCGGCTCCATGCTCAGCAGGATGCCGAAGGTCCGGCGAGGCAGGCGCTTGAGCGCCACCATTTCCAGCGAATAGGGAATCGCGCTGGATAGCAGCCCCACCGCCAGCCCCGCCAGCAGCAGCGCGGGGCTGAACATGGCCGTGCCCGCATGCGCCAGCCCGAAGGGCAGCACCACCAGCGCCGCCATGGTCAGCCCCAGCGAGGTAGCCTGGCCACCGTGCGCATTGCCGGCCATCTGGCCGAAGATGATGTACAGCGCCCAGCCCACGCCCGCTGCCAGCGCATAGCCGATGCCCACCGGGTCCAGCACGGCCACGTTCTGCCCGAGCGGCAACAGCAGCAGCAAGCCTGCCACCGCAAAGGCAATCCAGAGAAAGTCGATGGCCCGCCGCGACGAGGACACCGCCACCGCCAGCGGCCCGGTGAACTCGACGGCGATCGCCAGCCCGAGCGGCACCGTGCGCAGCGACATATAGAACAGCAGGTTGGTCGCGCCCAGCGCCGCGCCATACAGTGCGATCACGCGCGCATTGGCCAGGCTCAGCGGCATCCGCCACGGACGCCACACGCACAGCAGGATCAAGGCCGAGAAACTCACGCGCAGCGCGGTGGTGCCCTGGGCGCCGAGCGCGGCGAACAGGCTCTTGGCAAACGAGGTACCGATGCAAAGCGATGCCATGGACCCGATCAGCGCCAGCACGGCGATCAGGGTTGCACTCTGTTTCAGGCGGTTCAGCGGCAATTGGGGCTCTCAGGCGGGGGAGGTGCCGGCAGCTTGCGGCGCCGGCGAGCCCAGCATCTTGAACGATCTGGCGGCGAATGGCTAGGCCGCCGGTGCGCGGGCATCCCGCGTGGTGGTCATGCGGCGCAGCTATCCGGCCGCGCGCGGCTTCGATCTGGCGCATCCGCATGTGCTGGTGTCGGGCCGCGGCGATATCCACTGCCCGCTCGACGATGCGCTGGCGGCACGGGGCGTGGCGCGGCGCAGAAAAAGGGCCCGGGCGCCGCATCGTGGATGCCAACGATGATCCTTGGCAGCTTGCCCAAACGCTGATCCGGGAGCCGGCAGGCGTGCAACAGGATGCTTTGGCGCGGCGCGAGGTTTGCAGCGGGCCCAAGCGCTGTCTATGGTGGTGGAGGGCGCCGGCCCGGCTCGCCGGCGCGCCGGCATGCGCCAGGTTCGCATCCGTTCGCATCCGCTCGCATTCGCTCGCAACCGTTCCGTCTCCAGGAGAACCAGCATGGCATCGTCCGCTTCCCCCCGACGCGTCGTGATCACCGGCGCGGCCGGCGCGCTCGGCCGCGCCGTCACCGAGGCGTTCGCCGACGAAGGGGCGCGCCTGGCCCTGATCGACCGCGACGCCGAAGCCTTGCGAGCCCATGCGCCGGTGGCGCAGGCCGCCGACTGGCACTTGCTGCTGGCAGCCGACGTCACCTCGCCGGACAGCATGGCCGAAGCCGCGCGCGGCATTCTCGATGCCTTCGGCGGCATCGATGTCCTGGTCCACGTGGCCGGCGGCTTCGAGATGGGCGAGCCCACGCACGCGCTGAGCCGCGAGTCGTGGCTGCGCATGATGGACCTCAACGCATGGTCGCTGGTCGCGGTGACGCAGCACTTCATTCCCGCCATGCTCGCGCAGCACGCCGGCAAGGTCGTCGCCGTCTCGGCCCGGGGCGCGGTGCACGGCACCGCCGCGATGGGCGCCTACGCTGCCTCCAAGAGCGCGCTGCAGCGCCTGGTGGAAAGCCTGTCGCACGAAGTCCGGCAGGCCGGCATCAACGTCAACAGCATCGCGCCGAGCATGCTCGACACGCCCGCCAACCGGCGCGCCATGCCACATGCCGATACGGCGGCCTGGGTATCGACCGCAGCGGCGGCTCGCGCGGTAGCTTACCTGGCGTCTGACGGCGCGCAGGCCATCCATGGCCAGCATCTGGTGCTGGATGGGTTGAGCTGAAGCGGCGGCATCCCCGTCTGCGCCCTGGCACGGTGGCGCACGCAAAGCCTCATTTGCGCCCGGTCGCCGCGATACCCGCAGCGGGCCTCCCGCCGGCGTCTACCGCCGCGCCTGCGCGCGGCTACGCGCGCCCGCGCCGCGCCAGTGGCAGCGTCGCCAGCCGCGCCAGCACCACGGCGCGCATGCCTTCCGGTGCCGGCAGCGAGTCCAGCAAGGCCGGCCAGCGCTCATGCGCCATGGCGACCGCGTCTTTCACCGCGGCGGTGGCGATGCGCTCGGCGATCCTGGCTTCGCGCGCGAAGTCGCGGTAGGTCTGCAGGGTCTGTTCGCGCTGCAGGCGGTCGATGGCGACGTTCTGGCCGAAGCCGGCAAAGCCGGGCAGGGCGGCCACGCTGACGATATCGTAGGCGGGAGACAACTCGGGGGCGACGCCGTTGCGGTAGAGGAAGGAGAAATTCTTCAGGTGGGCGTCGCTGTTGCCAAGCAGCGTGTTGACGGCCTGGCGGATGAAGAACTGGCGTACGTCCTCGATGCCCCGCACGCTAAGCCGTTCCAGCAGTTGCACCAGCGCGGCGTAGGCATCGTGGCCGGCGTATTTGCGGCTGGGCATGCGCGTCAGCAGCTGGCAGCCGTCCTCGGCGTGCACGCGGCCGCCCGGCTCGCGGTCGAAGCGGTCCACGGCGAGGAAATGCAGGTGCGCGCCGAGCGCCTCTGCCAGGCCGTCGACTTCGATGGCGGCCAGTGGCACGGGCCGGCAGGGCGCCACCGCCACGCCGGCGGCCTGCGCCAGCTGCATCGATACATATTCGTTGAAAATCTGGCTGTCGTCGTTGCGCGCGGGCAGCTTGGCGATCAGGTCGGAGAGGTGGCCGTGGGTGGGCAGCGTGTAGCGCTTGCCGGTGTGCGCGGTGGACAGCGCAAGCTTGTTCTGCACGCCCGAAACCGAGGCCGCGCCTTCGGTGGCGCCTTCGATCACGGCAATCTCGAGATTGTCTGCGCCGCCGGTCACGCCCACGGTGCGCACATGCTCCGGCAGCGCGTCGATGGGCGCCGGGCGCACCACCACCGCGCCGGGCAGGTCGTCGCCGGCGGCGGCCAGGATGCCGAAGTCGTCGCGGTCCTCCGCGTGCTGGCGGGTGGCTTCCAGGCGCTTGCGCAACTCGCTCTCGGGCAGCAGGCCCGCGAAGTAGGGCGGCAGTGCGCCGTTGGTGTTGTAAAGCGCCGGATGAAAAGGATTGGACAGTACCGTGGCGGTCAGCGCTTCGTTGCCCGGGAAGGTCAGCGACAGGCTCAGCGTGGGCCGCAGCGCATCGCCGCGGAACGCCTCGGCCGGCACGAAGCGGCAGGTACGCCCGACCTCGCACAAGTGTCCGCACAGCACACCGTGCAGATGCACTTCCAGATAGCGCGGCCGCAGTCCGGCACTCACGAATCCTGCTCCAGGAACATTTCCACGGAAGTCCTGGCCTCGCGGTCGGGGCCACTGTCCTTGCCCTCGAGCAGGCGCCGCACGGCCAGCAGATGCTCGCGCGGCACCAGCACCCATTCCGCATCGAGCGCCGCGCCCACCGCCGCCAGCGTGGAGGCGCGCACATCGTTCCTGCCACTGAGCGCCGTGGTCAGGTTCGATGGCGCCATGCCGATCAGCCGGGCGACGTCGACCAGCGACGCCTTGCGCGCGGCGCGGCGCGCCTGAAGTTGTTCATAGAATGATGCCATGACATAGTTATAGGCAAAAATATATGAAATAGCATAACAGATCGCTTGGTATAGCTATGATATCTCATAATATTTTTGTAAAAACTATGTCATGGCATATTGATGCAAGTGCCTTATTGTGCGCGACAGAGCACGTTACCTTTCCTGCCTCCCGCTCAGGCTGCGGCCTTGGCTGCCGCGTTTTCCGTCGCCTGTTCCGCCGCCTGTTCCGCCGCCTGTTCGCTGCGGTTCATCTGGGTGGCGTTGTAGTTGACGATGCGGCCGCTTTCCGGCTCCACGCCAATGCGGCCGGTGAGCGTTTCGAGCGGACGGCCGTATAGGTGGAAGTGCAGCGTGGGCGCATCGCCCACGACGTGGATGCTGTGGATGTCCTGCGCCAGGAAGCTGATCGGCGCGCCGGAACGCACGACCTGCTCGCGCTCGAGCACCAGGGTGGCGTGCCCGGGATCGCTGCCATCGTCGGTGCGGCGATAGACGCGGTTGAGTTCGTCGCCCTGCACGGCCACGATCACCGCCCAGGTGTCGTGGTTATGCGGGATGGTTTTCTTGCCGGGCACGATGGAGTTGAGGTAAAGCGCGGGCAACTGGCCTTCGCCGCTGAGGCGATAGCGTGTGGAGGTAGCAACGCCGTCGCCAGGCGGCGGAAAATCGGCGAAGCTGAACAGGTCTTGTCTCCCGGCCAGTTTCTGCAGGGCGTGGGTCACGCGCTCCAGCGTGGCGCGGTCCACATCATGGTGCGCTGTCAGTGCACGGACTTCGGCAAGGGTGGTGGCGATGGCGGCGTCGCGCTGGCTCTGTGTGGTCATGGGGGATCCTTGGTCGTGGCGAGGGCACCACTCTAAAGAGAGTGCGGCCGGCGCAGAAGGAACAATATCGCCGAAGCATATGCATTCTGCCGGGCCGCCTGGCTTGCGCGATTCTCCGCATGACCAATGGCGGAAACCTTCGTTGGCAACGCATCGGCGTGGCCCTTACAGTGGTCCGCTCGCCCGTGCGGCACCGTGCCATTCCTACTTGCCATGACCATCACCGACCTGACCCCGACCCTTGCCGACGACCTCGACGGCGGCAGCGCCGCCGCGCCCGCATCCATCCGCCAGCCGCTCATCAGCCCGGCGGCGCTCAAGGCCGCCATTGCCGGTGGCGGCGAACTGGCCGTGCTGGATGCGCGCGAAGAGGGCGCCTTCGCGCGCGAGCATTTGCTGTTCGCCGTGCCCGCGCCGCTGGGCCGGCTCGCGGTCCTGATCGACCGCCTGGTGCCGCGCCGTAGCACGCGCATCGTCGTCACCGACCTTGCCGAAGACATCGCCCACGCGGCGGCGGCCAGGCTGCTGCGTTTCGGCTACACCGACGTGTCGGTGCTCGCGGGCGGCACGCGTGGCTGGCAGGCCGCGGGCTACGAAGTGTTCAGCGGCACCAACGTGCCGAGCAAGGCGTTCGGCGAAGTTATCGAGCACGAGCTGCACACGCCGTGGATCACCGCCGAAGCGCTGCACCTGCACCAGCAGCGCGGCGACAACGTGGTGGTGGTGGACAGCCGCCCGCTCGCGGAATTCCAGAACATGAGCATTCCCGGCGCGGTGGATTGCCCCGGCGCCGAACTGGTCTACCGCATCGGCGAGATCGCGCCCGATCCCGAGACGCTGGTGGTGGTCAACTGCGCCGGCCGCACGCGCAGCATCGTCGGCGCGCAGACGCTGATCAATGCCGGCATTCCCAACCGCGTGGTGTCGCTCAAGGACGGCACCATGGCATGGCTGCTGGCCGGCTACCAGCTCGATCAGGGCCAGACCCGCTTCGCGCCGCAGCCAGGCGAGGCCGCGCAGGCCGCTGCGCGCGAGCGCGCCGCCCGCGTGGCTGAACGCGCCGGGGTGGGCCACATCGACGCGGCGCAGTTGGCCGCCTTCGAGCAACAGGCAGGGGAGCGCACGCTGTACCGCTTCGATGTGCGTTCGCCGGAGGAATACGCGGCCGGCCACCTGCCAGGCTGGCGCAGCGCGCCCGGCGGGCAGCTGGTGCAGGCTACCGACGCCTACGCCGGCACGCGGCGCGCCCGCATCGTGCTGGCCGACTGGGACGGCGTGCGCGCGCAGACCACGGCGGCATGGCTGGCCCAGTTCAGCGGGCACGAAGTCTTCCTGTTCCGTCCGGCGCCGCTGGCCCCGCGCGAAGCCGGGCCGGAACCGCTGCGGGTGCTGCGCACATCGGCGGCGGATGCACCGTGGATCGAAGCGGTTTCGCTGTCCGCGCTGCAGGCGCATGGCGGCGTGACGGTGGCGGACGTGGACAGCAGCCTGGCCTTCCGCCGCGGCCACGTGCCCGGCGCGTGGTTCACCACGCCGGAAAAGGTGGCACTGGTGCTGGAGCGGGCCGGCAGCGCCGACGTGGTCGTCATCACCTCCTCCGACGGCGTCCTGGCGCAGGCGGTTGCGGCAGAACTGCGGCGCACCAGCACGCGCGATGTGCGCGCACTGCTTGGCGGCAATGCACGCTGGCAGGCACTGGGTTTGCCCGTCGAGCCTGCGCAGGCCGGCTCGGCCGCCGCGGCGCGCGTGCTGAGCGGGGATGAAGATGCCTGGTATAGCGCTTACGCGTACGAGGACGAAGTCCGCCGCAAGGCCGAGATGCATGCCTACCTGAACTGGGAGATCGGGCTGGTGGACCAGCTCGAGCGCGATGGCGACCTGCCGGTGAACCTGGTCGACTATCGCGGGGTGTGAGAGCTCGCGACGTGGGCCGCGTCGAATGCCTGTCCCCTTTTCCCATGTAGAGCCATGTAGAGCCATGTGGCGCCATGCAGCGCCATGCAGCGGGAGAGGGGGCGCTACACGCGGCAAGCCTGCTTCATCGGCAGCCGGGCGCACCGGCCAGGCCGGCTGACCAAGCTCACCGCAACGAAATCCCCGAACTCGCGATCGCCGCCGCATACCTCGGCAGGTCCTTCGACAGCGTCGCATCCAGTTCCTGCGCGGTCGATCCCACCACGACGTAGCCCGCCTCTTCGAGCTGGCTGCGGGTCGCGGGCACATTGAGCACCGCCGCCACGTCGCGGCTGATGCGGTCCACCACCGGCGTGGGCGTGGCGGCCGGCGCGATCAGGCCTTGCCAGCTTTCCACGGCGAAACCGGTGGCCCCTGCCTCGGCCATGGTGGGCACCTGCGGCAAGGCCTTCGAGCGATAGGGCGTGGTCACCGCGAGTGCGGTGAGGCGGCCTGCGCGCACATAGTCAGTGACGGCGGCGAGCGTGATGAGGGTGGCGTCGATATGGCCGCCGAGCAGGTCCACCGTGGCAGGCGCGCCGCCCGCATACGGGATGTAGTTGACCTTGATGCCGGCCTGGCGCGACAGCATCGCGTGCGCGACATGGGCGATGCCGCCGTTGCCGGGCAGGCCGAGTGTCACTTCGCCGGGCTTCTTGCGCGCCAGCGCCAGGTAGTCCTGGAAGGTGCGCACGCCCAGGTCGGGGCGCGTCACCAGGATCTGCGGATTGACCACCGCCTTGCTCACGCCGCGAAAGGCGTGGCCGGTGTCGTAAGGCAGCGTCTTGAACAGCGACGCGTTGAGCGTCACGCCCTCGCCGCCAAGCAGCAGCGTATAGCCATCCGCCTTTGCCCTTGCGACCTGCGCGGCGCCCAGGGTGCCGCTGGCGCCCACCACGTTTTCCACCACCACCGGCTGGCCCCATTTTTCGCTCAGCTTGAGCGCCAGCGTGCGCGCCAGCTTGTCGGCACTACCGCCGGCGGAGACTGGCACCACGATGCGCACGGGGCGCGCCGGGAAGGATTCGGCAGCGTCCGCCGGAGCCGCGTGGGCGTGGAGCAGGAATGGGGTGCCGACGACGGCGGCGGCGCCAAGGCTCGATAGGGTGCGCAGGAGAGTGCGGCGTTGCATGGTGATGTTGCCCGGATGTTGCCCGGCGATTTACCGGGGAAGGTGCTGCGAAGAGAGGAGGGACAGCTTATGAATGCACCCGGGCGCGGCCAACGAATCTTTCCGCGCATGGTTATGCGGCGCTGCGCCGCCCCCGCGCTGCGCGCGCGCCATCGCAGATGCAACGCGCGCTGCATAACGATGGCTTCTTTTATTCGTTCCGTGGCGGCCCGCGCTTGCGTACAGTCTGTCGACCGCGCTGGCCGGCAAGTACCCGCCAGCGCGACGCACGACATCAACCCGAACATCCCGAACATCCCGGAAAACGCGAACACACCATGACACGCACCGCTTCGCCGCGCCCTCCGCGCCCGCTTCGCCGCCTTGCCTTTGCCGCCGCCTTCCTGGCCGGCACCTTCGTTGCCGGCGCGGCGCATGCCGACGCCACGCTCGACAAGATCCGCCAGCGCGGCAAGATCGTGGTCGGCATCATGCTGTCCGGCAGTGCCTTCGGCTCGATCGATCCCGCCACGCAGAAGCCGGTCGGCTTCAACGCGGATCTGGCGCAGGACCTTGCAAAGCAGCTCAACGTGGAGCTGGAAACCGTGCAGGTCCAGCCGTCGAACCGTGTGCAGTTCCTCCAGCAGGGCAAGGTCGACGTGCTGATCGCAGCAATGGAGTACAACGCCGAGCGCGGCGAGCAGCTTGGCCACGTGCCCACGCCGTACTACCGCGTCGGCGGCGCCGTGATCGTGCCCAAGCAAAGCGATATCCGCCGCTGGGAAGACCTCAGGGGCAAGACCGTGTGCATCTCGCAGGGCAGCAGCTATACGCGCCCGGTGCAGGTGGAATACGGCGCCATCCCGAAAGGCTTCAAGGGGTCTTCGGAGTCCCTGCTGGCACTGCGCGGCGACAACTGCGCCGGCGCCGTGCACGACAACACGCTGCTGCAGCCGCTGGTGCGCGGCAATCCCGAATGGCAGAACTACCGCATCGTGCTGCCCGAGCTGAATCCCGCGCCCACGGTGATCTGGACGCGCAAGGGCGAGCAGGACACCATCCAGGCCATCGACCGCGTGGTGCAGACCTGGCACCGTACCGGCTGGCTGATCAATACGGAGAAGAAGGCTGGCATCCAGCCGGCCTCGCCGGCGCTCAGCGAACTGCACGACAAGTTCAAGGGCGGCCGCTCCTGATGGATGCCGTCATCGCCGCGCTGATCGACGGCGGTCGCCATATCGGACTGAACTACGCGTTCCTGGCCGATGCCTATGACCGCAGCGCCTTCGTGCACGGCGCCTGGGTCACGGTGCAGCTGGTGCTGTGCACGCTCGCCGGCAGCCTGCTGGCGGGCGTGGCCATGGCGGCCTTGCTGACCTCGCGCAGGCCGCTGGTGGCCGGCGCCACGCGCGCCTTCGTCGAGGTCACGCGCAATACGCCGACGCTGGTGCAGCTTTACTGCGCCTTCCTGGTGCTCAATATGCTGATCACCCATGCCTTGCAGGATGCGCAGCGCAGCAACCCGCTCACGCCGTTCCTGTGGGTGGTGGTGGTGCTTTCGCTGCACAAGGGTGTGTTCCATGCCGAGGCCCTGCGCGCCGGTATCGAAGCGGTGCCCAAGGTCACGCTGGAGGCGGCGGCATCGCTGGGTTTCGACCGACGCACCTTGCTGTGGCGCGTGCAGCTGCCGCTGGCGGCGCGTTTTGCGCTGCCGGCGCTGGTCAACAACTCGGTGGAGCTGGTCAAGGCCACGGCGGTGGCATCGGCCATCGCGGTGGGCGACATCACCTACGCCTCGATCATGATCTGGACCCAGCGCGACAACGTGCTGGAACTGATGGTGCTGTTGCTGCTGTTCTTTGGCGTRCTGACCTGGGTGGTCAGCCAGGCCGGCAACTGGCTCGAACTCCGACTGAGGATGCCCGGCTATGGCAACCGTTGATTCCGGCCTGCCGCGCGCCGGCATTGCCTGGCCGGGCGCGCGCCGCTTCGCCGGCCTGCTGTGGCTGCTGCCGCTGGCGGCGCTGGCGCTGGCGGCCAGCCGCCATCCCGACCTGGCGCGCGCGCTGGCCAGCGCGTGGCAGTGGTCGCCGGCGCTGGTGCGCGGCTTCCTGGTCAATATCGGCGTCAGCGTACTGGCGATCGCGCTGGGCACGGCCGCAGGGCTGCTGGTGGGCGCGCTGCGGCTGTCGCCGGCGAGGCTGCTGTCGCGGCCCGCACAGCTCTATGTGCAGGTGTTCCGCAACGCGCCGTGGCTGGTGCTGATCTATTTCGCCACCTACGTCTTCCCGTTCGAGCTGAACCTCGGCCGGCATATCGTGCCGTTCCCGGACTGGCTCAAGGTGGTGGTGGGGCTGGCGCTGCCGGCCAGCGCCAATGTGGCCGAGGTGCTGCGCGGCGCGGTGCAGTCGATCCCGCTCACGCAGTGGGAGGCCGCCAGCTCGATGGCGTTCTCGCGCCGCCAGATCCTGCGGCTGGTGATCGTGCCGCAGTGCGTGCGGCGGATGTTGCCGCCCTGGATGAACCTGTATGCCACCCTGACCATGGGTACCGCCCTGGCGTCGCTGGTGGGCGTGCACGACCTGCTCGACACCGCGCAGATCGCCAGCAATACCGTCAACCAGACCGCCTTCACCGTGCTGATCTACTTCGTCGTGATGGCGATGTTCTTTGCCTGGTGCTACCCGATTTCGCGCTTCACCCGTTTCCTGGAACAAAAACATGCTGTTGCCTGAACATGCCGACGGCCCATCGCTGGCCGCGTCGCCCGTGCCGGCCGCGCCGCTGGTTTCCCTGCGCGACGTGCATCTGTCCTTCGGCGGCAATGCGGTGCTCAAGGGCATCGACCTCGACGTGCAGCGCGGGCAGGCGGTGTCCATCATCGGGCCGTCCGGCTCTGGCAAGTCCACCATCCTGCGCTGCATCACCGGCTTGCTCGAGCCGCAGCAGGGCAGCGTCACCGTGGGTGACGTGGCGGTGCGCGAATTGCGCAGTGAGGCCGGGCGCATCGCGCTGCGCAAGCGCGTGGGCTTCGTCTTCCAGCAATACAACCTGTTCCCGCACCTGACCGTGCTGCAGAACCTCACCATTGCGCCGCTGCGCGTGCTGGGGCGCGGCCGCGCGCAGGCCGAGGCCACCGCCATCGAGCTGCTGCGCAAGGTGCGCCTGGCCGACAAGGCATCGGCCTATCCCGGCGAGCTGTCCGGCGGCCAGCAGCAGCGCGTGGCGATTGCCCGCGCGCTGGCGATGGAGCCGGAGCTGATCCTGTTCGACGAAGTCACCTCGGCGCTCGACCCGGAGACCGTGGGCGAGGTCCTGACTGTCATCGGCGACCTGGTGGACGAGGGCCTGACCTGCCTGCTGGTGACGCACGAGATGCGCTTTGCCGAGGAGATCAGCGACGAGGTGTATTTCACCGAGGGCGGCCTGATCGTCGAGCACGGCCCGGCGCGCCGCATCTTCAGCCAGCCGGCCAGCGACCGCACGCGCGCCTTCCTCAACCGCGCGCTCGGCGCCCAGGCGCGCCCGCCCGCCGATCCTTTTGTCGCCAGCTTCGACAAGCTGCGCTTTGCCATCTGAACACTCTCACCCGCCTCCCTAACTGATCATCATGAGCCACCATCGCGATACCCAGCTGATCCACGCCGGCACGCCGCCGTTCACCGACGGCCACGGGCCGGTCAACGTGCCGGTGGTGCGCGCCAGCACCGTGCGCTTCGAGAACAGCGCCGCCTATGACGAAATCCGCGCGCGCCATGCGCGCGGCGAGCGCGTCAGCTCCTACGGGCGCCAGGGCATGGACACGCACCGCGCGCTGGAGGATGCGCTGGCGGCGCTCGAAGGCGGCAGCCACACCTTCCTGGCGCCGTCCGGGCTGGCGGCGATCTCGCTGGTGTTCGTGGCGCTGCTGTCGCCGGGCGATCACGCGCTGGTGGCGGACAGCGTCTATGCGCCGGTGCGTCGGCTGGATCAATCGCTGCTGCGCCGCCTGGGCATCGAGCTGACCTATTTCTCGCCGTCGCACGACGATGTCGAGGCACTGATCCGCCCCAATACGCGGCTGCTATACGTGGAGTCGCCCAGCTCGCTGCTCTACGAGGTGCTCGACCTGCCGCGCCTGGCGCAGATCGCGCAGCGCCGCGGCGTGCTGGTGGCCACCGACAATACCTGGGCCTCGGGGCATCTGCTGCAGCCGCTGGTGCTGGGCGTGGATATCTCGATCCTGGCGTCGACCAAGTACGTCAGCGGCCATTCGGACCTGATGCAGGGCGCGGTGGTGGTGAAGGACGCGGCGCTGGCACGCCGTATCGCCGAGACCTACGACGGCTTCGGCCTGGCCATCAGCGCCGACGATGCCTACCTGGCGCTGCGCGGCATCCGCACCCTGGCGGTGCGCCTGGCCCAGCACGAGCGCAACGCGCTGGCGGTGGCGCAGTACCTGGAAACCCACGGGGCCGTGGGCCGCGTGTTCTATCCCGCGCTGCCGTCCGACCCGGGCCATGCGCTGTGGCGGCGCGATTTCTCGGGCGCTAACGGGCTGGTGTCGTTCACGCTGCCGGGAGCCGATGCGGCGTCGGCGAACGCGCTGGTGGATGCGCTCGGCCTGTTCGGGCTGGGCGCGTCATGGGGGGGCTACGAAAGCCTGGTGCAGGTGGCGGCGCCGGAGCGCCTGGCCGAGCATTCATACTGGCGCGGCACGGAACCGGTGATCCGGCTGCATGTGGGGCTGGAGGCGGTGGAGGATCTCATCGCGGATCTGGCGCAGGGACTGGCGGCGGCGCAAGGCCTGCCGGCGCGGCCGCTCAAGGTGGCCTGACCGGCCTGAGCGCCCTGGCGATGCATTGCGCAGCGCCGTGGTCGATACGGTCAAAAAGAGAAGCGGGCACGGGTGTCGCCCGCTTCCAAAGAAGCCAGTGTCATCGTGCACTGGCCTCCAGTACGCTTTCGTGTGCTTTCGCGTGCTTTCCTGTGCTTTCCTGTGGCAGGGGAGCGGCGCGGGCGCATCCGGCCCGCGCAGTCGCACCAAGTGGCGCCCGGATGGCGCCCAGGTTGCGCTCAGATGGCCCAGCCCCCTGCGTAGAACACCGCCAGCGCCAGCGCAATGCCCACCGTGCCGACGTTCAGCTTGCGGAACTCGCCGGCCACGATGCGGCCGATCACCAGGGTGCAGAAGCCCAGCATGATGCCGGTGACGATATTGCACGTCAGCACGATGAAGACCGCGCATACCAGGCCGGCCATGGCGTCGACCAAATCGTCCATATGCAGCTTGCTGACGCTGCTGAGCATCAGCAGGCCAACGTACATCAGCGCGGGCGCGGTGGCGTAGGACGGCACCAGCGCCGCCAGCGGCGAGAAGAAGATCACCGCCAGGAACAACAGGCCGACCACCACGGCGGCGAGGCCCGTCTTGGCGCCGGCTGCCACGCCCACGCTCGATTCGATGTAGGCCGCGGCGGGCGCACCGCCGAAGACCGCCGAGAAGATCGAGCTGAGCGAGTCGGTGGTGAGCGCGCGCCCGCCGTTGGGGATCTGGCCTTTCTCGTCGAGCTGGCCGGCCTGTCCGGCCACGGCACGGATGGTGCCCGTGGCATCGAACACGGCCGTCATCACCAGGGCCAGTACGCTGGGCAGCACGGCCAGCGACAAGGCACCCTTGATGTCCATCGCGCCGATCAGCGAGGCATGGCCGGGCGCGCTCAGCGCGGGAAGCGCGAACACGCCTGCGAACTTCACTGCGGGGTCGAAGGCCAGGCCCAGCGCGGAGATGGCGACGATCACCAGCAGGATGCCGCCCGGCACGCGGCGGCGCTCCAGCCCGAAGATGGCGGCCAGCCCGAGGATCGACATCACCACCGGGAACGCCGTGATCTTGCCCAGTGAAACCGGCAGGCCGGCGCCGGCATTCTTGACCACCAGCCCGACTTCGCTCGAGGCGATCAGCAGCAGGAACAGGCCGATGCCGATGCCCGTGCCGTGCGCCACGCCGGCCGGCAGGTTGCGCAGGATCCAGGAGCGCACGCCGGTGACGGAGATGGCGGTGAACACCAAGCCCATCAGGAAGATCGCGCCGAGCGCCACGGCGGGCGAAAGGCCCTGGCCCAGCACCAGCCCGAAGGCGGTGAACGCGGTCAGCGAGATGGCGCAGCCGATGGCGATCGGCAGTCGCGCCCACATACCCATCAGCAGCGAGCCGAAGGCCGCGGTCAGGCATACCGCGACGAACACGGCGCTGGTGTCGAATCCCGCCTTGCCGAGCATGCCCGGCACCACGAAGACGGAATACACCATGGCCATGAAGGTGGTCACGCCAGCCACGGCTTCGCGGCGGCCGGTGCTGCCGCGCGCGCTGATCTGGAAGTATCTGTCGAGAAATCCTTTGACCTCGATGGCTTCGATCGCATCGATCGCGTCGATGGCCTTGGCTTCGAGGGCGTCGGTGCCGGGGGCGGCGGCACGGCCGGGGAACGGCTGCTCAAGCATGGCGGAGTGTCTCCTTTGTGGTGCGCTGGGGCGGTGGCTCTGCCACTCGCACCCAGGCTGTCTCGCTTTATCTTTGTCGTTGCCGGGCAGGCAGGAAGACGTGCACAAGCCGGGGCTGCCTGTGTCGCGTGCTGCACTGCGTTGCCTGCGGTACGCCGATGCCGGCCACTTGTTCGCCACTCCGTGCTGGCCGAAGTGGTCCGGCATGGCGAAGACTAAGGGAGGCGCGGCGCTTTCCCATAATCGGCCGCGCATGGCGGGCATTGCGATTCTTGTATGAGGGAGGTGTGTGCCGTGCGGGGAAGCGGCGGTGTGCGGTGGCGGCGTCGTTGGCGCGTGTTGCCTCCCCCTCTCCGGCTTCACGGGAGAGGGGGGCGGGCCGCTTGCGATATGGGCGCGGCCGGCAATCTGGCGCGCCGGTTTGCTCAGGTACCTGCGAACTCGGCGAGCAGGGCCTCGCGATGCTGGTCTAGCCTGGGCGCGGGGGCGAAGCCGCCCCGTGGCAGGCCGGTGCCGACCTTGACCGGGTTGCCCGCCAGCGTGATCGGGCGCCCCGCGCCGATGCTCGCCTCCAGCAGCATGCCGCGGGCCTGCACGTGCGGGTCGCGCACGATGTCGGCCACGCTTTGCAGCGGCCCGTGCGGCACACCGGCGGCTTCCAGCCGCTCAGACCAGGTTGCGGTGTCGGCATGCGCCAGGCATGCCTCGAGGCCCGCCTTCAGCTCGGCGTGATGCTGGTTGCGTGCCGCCACCGTGGCGAAGCGCGGATCGGCGGCCAGCGCCGCGTCGCCGAGCGCGGCGCAGAGTTTCTGGAACAGGTTGTCGTTGCCGGCGGCGATGACGATGAAGCCATCGCCGCTCTTGAACATGTCGAAGGGGGTGATGGACGGGTGGCGCGTGCCCAGCGGCGCGGGCACGGCGCCCGTGGCCGCGTGGCGCGCGATGGCATTCTCCAGCAGCGCCACCTGGCAGTCGAGCATGCCGATATCCACGCGCTCGCCCAGCCCGGTGCGGCTGCGCTTGAGCAGCGCCGACTGGATGCCGATGGCCGCATACAGTCCCGCGCCGAGGTCGCCGATGGACACGCCCACGCGCACCGGGTTGCCGGCGGTTTCCCCGGTCACGCTCATCAGGCCGCCCATGGCCTGCACCACCATGTCGTAGGCAGGGCGGTCGCGGTAGGGGCCGGTCTGGCCGAAGCCCGAGATCGACGCGTAGACCAGGCGCGGGTTGGCCGCGTGCAGCGCTTCCCAGGTGAAGCCAAGCTTCTCCATCACGCCTGCGCGGAAGTTTTCCACCAGTACATCGGCGCCGGCGATCATGGCGCTCAGCACGGCGCGGTCGCGCGGCGACTTGAGGTCGAGCGCGATCGATTCCTTGTTGCGGTTGACCGAGGCGAAGTAAGCCGACTCGCCGTCGACGAAGGGCCCCACATGCCGGGAGTCGTCGCCGCCCTCGGGGTTCTCGATCTTGATCACGCGCGCGCCGAGGTCGGCCAGCATCATGGTGCAGTAGGGCCCGGCCAGCACGCGGGTCRGGTCCACTACGGTAAAGCCCGCGAGCGGGAGGTCTGCGGCATTGCGATTCATGGCGATCCTTTTGAAGAAACTCAGTCGATGCGGGCGCCGCTGCTCAGCGTCAGTTCGGTCACGGTCTTGCCTTCGCGCAGCGCGAACTGCTTGAATTCCGCCGGCGACGCGGATGGCGAGACCTCTTCGCCGCGGCTTGCGAGCCGCGCGCGCAACTCGGGCCTGGAGAGCGCCTTTGCCGAGGCCGCGAACAGCTTCTCGATCACGGCGGGCGGGGTCTGCGCCGGCGCGAACAGGCCGTACCAGTTGGTCACGTCGTAGCCCTTGATGCCGGCTTCCGCGATGGTGGGATAGTTGGGCAGCACGGGTGAGCGCCTGGCCGACGTCACCGCGATGCCGACGACCTTGCCGGTATCGATGACGGCCTGCACCGATGCCGGCGTGGCGAAGGTGAACTGCGCATCGCCGGCGGCTACCGCCTGTGCCGACGGCGCGCCGCCCTTGTAGGGCACGTGGGTGAGTTGCACGTCGGCCAGCCTGGCGAACTGCACGCCGGCCAGGTGCGTGATCACGCCATTGCCCGACGACGAATAGTTGAGCGAGCCGGGATRCTGCCGGGCCCTTGCCAGCAGGTCTCGCACGCTGCCGATGCCGGACGCCTTGTTGGCCGCGAGCAGCAGCGGCGATACGGTCAGCCGCGTGACCGGCGCGAAGTCCGCGGGCTCGTAGCGGATGTTCTTGTACAGCACCTTGTCGCCGCCCATCACGCTGGCGGTGGCGATATACAGCGTGTAGCCGTCGGGCGGCGCCTTGGCGACCGCCTCCGCGGCGATCGTGGTGCCGGCACCGGGCTTGTTGTCGATGATGACCGGCTGGCCCAGCTCCTTCGACAGGGCATCGCCGTACAGTCGCGCCACATTGTCGGCGCCGCCGCCGGCGGGAAAGCCGATCACGATGCGCACGGGCCTGGACGGGAATGCGTCCGACGCCAGCGCGGGGCCGGCCAGCGAGAAGGCCATCAGGAACAGCAAGGTCGGGTGCCGCTTGGTCATGCTTGTCTCCGGTGTTGTTGTATGTTCCGTGCGCCGCGCGCGTTGACGCATGCGCGGGCGACTACCTGCCCGTGAACACGGGCGGCCGCTTCTCGCGCCACGCGGCTGCGCCTTCGCGCAGGTCCGCCGATGCCTCGGCGTGTGCGATCGCGTGTGCGAGCGCCGCCACGTCGAGCGCGCCGCGCGCGATCTGGTTCAGCGCCTGTTTCATGCCCAGCAGCGCGAGGGGTGCCATGCCGGCGAGCGTGGCGCTGAGTTCGTCCACGCGCGGCGCCAGCGCGTCGGCGGCGACGATTTCGGTCAGGAAGCCGGTTGCGAGCATCTCGTCGGCATCGAGGCGCGCGGCAGTCAGGAACAGGCGCTTGGCGGTATCCACGCCGAGCCGGCTCACATAGCGCTCCAGGCCGCCGCGGTAGAAGTGCAGGCCAAGCCTGGCGGCGGGCATGAACATGTCGCAATGGGGCACGCCGATGCGGAAGTCGCAGGCCAGGCAGAGATCGGTGGCGCCGCCGTACACGCCGCCGTTGACCGCGGCGATGGTGATGGGGCGCGCGGCTTCGATCAGGTCGATCAGCTCGCCGAAGGCCGGCGCGCCGGCGGTGTCGGCCCTGCCGAGCGAACCGATGTCGTAGCCACTGCAGAAGTACTTGCCGGTGCCCGTGAAGCGCAGCACCAGGACATTCTCCATCGCGTTGACGGAGTTGATATGCTCGCGCAATACCTGCAGATCGTGCGGATTCAGTCGATTGGCCACTTCCGGACGGTCAAGAGTGATTGTCGCTACGCTTTTTTCGATGCGGAGCCGCGGTTCGCCGTGGATTTGCATATAAGATCGTTGTTTAGATATATTGAAACTGATTCTAGATATGCCCAAAGAACCGTCAAATCGAGGTTTACCCGTGCAGTCGCTCCAGGACCGCGTCCGCGAGGCCATCGAAGCGCAGATCCACGCCGGCACGCTCAAGCCCGGTTCCCAGCTCGACGAGCGCGCCCTGGCCGAGCAGTTCGACAGTTCGCGCACCCCGGTGAGGGAGGCTTTGCTGATGCTGGCGGCGCAGGGCCTGGTGACGATCGCCCCGCGCGCCGGCATCTTCGTGCACAAGCCCACGGTGGCCGAACTGGTGGCCATGTTCGAGACGCTGGCCGAGATGGAGGGCGTGGTGGCGCGGCTGGCCACGCAGCGCATCACCGAGGCGGGCAGGGCGGCGCTGTCGGCCGCCTTCGAGCAAGGGCGCGGGTATGTCGAGGCGGCCGACACGCCGGGCTATGTGGAGGCCAACCGCGAGTTCCACGACGTGCTCTACCACGCCTGCGCCAACCCTTACCTGGCCGAGCAGATCCGCATGCTGCGCCGGCGCCTGGCGATCTACTGGCGCCAGCGCGGGCTGATCAACGCGGCGCGCGTACCGAGCTCCTTCCAGGAGCACGGCGTGATCGTGGCCGCCGTGCTGGCGGGCGATGCGGACGCGGCCGCGGCCGCCATGCGCGCGCATATCTCCGCAGGCGGCAAGGCGATTGCAGACCTGGTGCTGCTGGCGCAGGACGCATACGACGAGGCTACCGCGCCGCAGCACGCGCTGCGCTGACAACTGGTAGCATCGCAGGGAGCTTGCCGGGCTGCACCCGTGCCGCCCGGTGCCGTCTTCAACGCAGTTTTCCCGGATGTCCCGCTCCGTGTCCGACGACTTCTACTTCTACGAACCCGCGCGCGGGCATGGCCTGCCGCACGATCCCTTCAACGCCATCGTCGGGCCGCGCCCGATCGGCTGGATCTCGTCGCGCGCCGCCGATGGCGTCGTCAACCTCGCGCCGTACAGCTTCTTCAACGCCTTCAACTACACGCCGCCCATCGTGGGTTTCTCCAGCGTCGGCTACAAGGACAGCGTGCGCAATATCGAGCAGACCGGCGAGTTCTGCTGGAACCTCGCCACGCGCGCGCTGGCCGATCCCATGAACGCCAGCTGCGCAGCGGTGCCGCCCGAGGTGGACGAGTTCACGCTGGCCGGGCTGACGCCTGCCGCCTCGCGCGCGGTCGCGGTGCCCCGCGTGGCGGAAAGCCCGGTCTCTTTCGAGTGCAGGCTCACGCAGCTGATCCAGCTCCAAGGCGTCGATGGCCAGAAGGTGCCGACCTGGCTGGTATTGGGCGAAGTGGTGGGCGTGCACGTCGACAGGACGCTCCTGAAGGACGGCATCTACGACACGGCCGCGGCCCGGCCGATCCTGCGCGGCGGCGGGCCGGCAGACTACTTCGAGATCGGGCCCGAGGCGCTGTTCCGCATGCGCCGCCCGCGCTGAGGGCGGTCGGCAACCGCGGGCAGGCCTTGCTGCGATGCATCCCAATCTCTCCTTGACATACAGATCTGTCTACTCGAATAATGTAGACAGGTCTGTATCGATCCAGTGCCGACCCAGTGCCAACCGCCGCCAGATCCCGCTGCATCCCGCTGCATTGTTCCTTTGAGGAGAGAACCCATGTCGACCCCAGCCGAGTCCCGTCCGCCGTTTCCCCCGTTCACCCTTGAGTCCGCCATCCAGAAGGTGCGTGGCGCCGAAGACGGCTGGAACAGCCGCGACCCCCAGCGCGTGGCGCTGGCCTACACCGTCGACAGCGCCTGGCGCAACCGCGCCGAGTTCGTCAACGGGCGCGAGGCCATCGTCGGCTTCCTGGCACGCAAGTGGCAGAAGGAACTGGACTACCGGCTGATCAAGGAATTGTGGGCCTTCGAGGGCAACCGCATCGCCGTGCGCTTCGCCTACGAATGGCATGACGACTCGAACAACTGGTATCGCTCCTATGGCAACGAGAACTGGGAGTTCAACGAGGCCGGCCTGATGCAGCGCCGCTTCGCCTGCATAAACGATGCCCCGATCAAGGAAGCGGACCGCAAGTTCTTCTGGCCGCTGGGCCGCCGCCCGGACGATCACCCCAGCCTGAGCGATCTCGGCTTCTGACCGGCCATGCGGCGTGCGGCACGCGGCTTGATGCCCGCCGTGCCGCTGCCGCTGCCGTGATCCGACGGTGGCGGCGCCTTCCTCCTGCCCACTGTCTTGCCCCGCCTCGCTCGCGCAATGCCGGCCATGCGCGCGCGGCGTACCCGCGACGCAATTGCCGGCCAATGCAGCGGTGGTGCTGTGGTGATCGCGCAGATTGCGCCTGCGTAAGCGGAACTCGCGCAAAGCCTGCCGCGGGCGCTACGCGGCGAACTTGTCGACCAGGAAGTCCACGAACGCCCGCACGCGCGACGACATATGCCGCGCGTGCGGGTAGAGCAGCATGAAGGGCCGGGTGGCGCTGCCGAACTGCGGCAGTACCTCCATCAGCCTGCCGTCGCGCAGGTCCTGCTCCACCACGAAGCGGTAGGTCTGGAACAGCCCCGCGCCGCTGCGCGCCAGCGTGACGCCGCCCAGCACATCGTCCGAGCAGCTGTAGCCGCCGGTGGTGGCTACATCGACCATCTCGCCGCCTTCGCGGAACACCCACGGAATGTGCCGGCCGCTGCTGGGCAGCTCGAACTGGATGCAGTCGTGCGCCTGCAGCGCATCCAGCGAATCCGGCACGCCGGCCCGCGCCAGGTAGGCCGGCGCCGCCACCAGCACCAGTTCGGCGTCTTCGAGCTTGCGCGCGATCAGGTTGGAATCGTCGGGCGCGCGGCCGCGCACCGACAGGTCGAAGCCGTCGTCGGCGAAATCCACATTGCTGTTGCTGATGTGGGTCTCGATCTCCACTTGCGGGTAGCGCGCCCGGAACTCGGGCAGCACGGGCAGTACGCGATAGTGCGCGTAGGGGGTCGGCAGGCTGATGCGCAGCAGGCCGGCCGGGCTGGTGTGCCGGCCGGAGACCTGCCGCTCGGCATCCACCAGTTGCGCCAGCGCTCGGCGCGCCTGCTCGAAATAAGCGCGGCCTTCGTCGGTGAGCCGGATCTGCCGCGTGGTCCGCACGAACAGCCGCACGCCAAGCCTTCCTTCCAGCCGCGACACCGAGCGGCTGACCGCCGCTGGCGTGACGCTGGCCGCCACCGCCGCCGCCGTGAAGCTGCTCAGTTCCGCCGCCAGGCAGAACAGTTCTATGCTGCCCAGTTGCAGATCGTCGAATTGCCGTTTCATCTTGCGTGCAGTGTGCGGGCCATGACGTCGTCAGCCAGGCCGCCGATTGCCGTAGCCGGGCCCGGGCGCGCCGCAATGGTCGTGGTGGAAGGGAGTGCGCTCATGGGCTGGTCTTGTCGAATGCGGTCGTGCGAATGCTAGTGCGGATGCGGCGTGCTTCCAGCTTACTGCACGAGCCGGGCAGCAGTGTAGCGCGAGGCCATGCGCCGCGCATGTTGCGCCACGCGGACGGCAGCGGGAAACCTGGGCACTTCGTCACGGCTGGCCCGGGGGGCGCTCAGGACTCGGCCGGGGTGTTGGCCGCGGCGGTCCAGGCGCAGATAAAGGCATCCGCGATGGTGGTGGCCAGCTTTTCGCCGGCGGACCACTTCATGGTTTCGAGATGCAGGGGCACGGCCACGGCGCCGTGGATCGCCACCACGATGCTGTCCGTGGCCAGTTTCAGCGACATGGGATGGCGCGGCAGCGTGTCGAACACATCGCGTACCGCGCTTTGATAGAGCTGGTACGCGCGCATCGCCACATCCGAGCGGCCAAACGGCGTGCCGTCGCTGGTGCGCGGCACGGGCCGGCGCCGCGAGCCGGAGAACAGGATTTCGTACTGCTCGAAATGCGCGCGCCAGTGCTTGAGCATGGCCACCAGCAGCCGGCGCAGGCGTGTGGCCACCGCGGTCGCGCCGTTCGGCAGCGTCAAGCAGTCCGGGCTGGGCAGGGAGGGCTCCAGGTATGGCATCGAAGAGTACCTGGTGGTGAAGTATGTCTGCCTGGGCGGCCTGGCCGCGTAGCGGCCAGGCCGTACGCTGTTTCAGCCAGCGCCCGCGCCGAAGCGGCTCAGGCCTGCCACCGCCTCGGCCAGCTCCGCGCGCAGCACCRCGACCAGCTCCGCCGCTGGCAGGCCGCGCGACAGCTGCGCGGCCTGGCCGGCCCACTGCGCGGCGAAGGCGGCATTGCCGCGCGCCTTGGCCGCGGCATGGAGCGCCTTGCCGGCGTCGTAGACGATCGGGTAGGCCGGCAGCGGCGGGCAATCCTTCGCTTCGCCCAGTTCGGTCAGGCGGTTGACGAAGCCGCGCGCGGCGCGGCCGGAAATGGAGCGGGTCAGCGTGGTGCGGGTCGGCTCGCCTGCCAGCAGGGCGGCGCGGTAGGGCGCGTCCGCCGCGCTCTCCGGGCAGGACGCGAAGGCGGTGCCGAGCTGCGCCGCCTGCGCGCCCAGCGCCAGCGCGGCAGCAATGCCGGCGCCGTCCATGATGCCGCCGGCGGCCACCACCGGCAGCGAGGTGTTGCGCACCAGCAGTCGCACCAGCGCCAGCGTGCCGAGCTGCTCGTCACGGGCTTCGGGCTGGAACGCGCCGCGATGGCCGCCGGCTTCCCAGCCCTGCGCCACGATGGCGTGCACGCCGGCATCGGCCACCTGGCGGGCTTCCTCTACGCTGGTGGCGGTCGCCATCAGGTAGATGCCCGCATCGCGCAGCGCGGCGATCCAGGGCTGCGGCGGCAGGCCGAAATGGAAGCTCACCACGGCCGGCCGCTCTTCGAGCAGCATGGCGAACATGGCCTCGTCGGCCACGAAACTCTTGTAGATCTCGCGCAGGGTTGCCGGTGGCGTGGCGCCGAATTCGGCGAAGCTCGGCGCGAGATACGCCAGCCACTGCGCCTCGCGCGCGGCGTCTGCCACCGCGGGCGCGTGGCAGAACACATTGATATTGAACGGCCCGGTGGTCAGCGCACGGGTTTCCTGGATCAGCTTGCGGGCACCGCTGGCATCCGTGGCGCCAACGCCGAGCGAGCCCAGGCCGCCCGCGTTGGTGACGGCGGCGGCCAGCGCTGGCGTGTTGGTACCGGCCATGGGCGCCTGGATGATCGGCGCGACGATGCCGAGCCGGGATAGCAGGGAGTGTGGTTGCGCAGCGGCGGTGGGATGGTTCATGGAAGGACTCCTTCGGAAGCGGTGGTCATGCCCGCGTGCGGCATCTGGGCATCTACAGGAAAAGGACGACGGTGGCGGCCAGCAAGGCGGCCGCCGCGGCGGCAAGCGGGCCGGCGAAGCTGTGGCTGTGCGCCATCAGCGCGTCGGCCACCAGCGGCCCGGCTACCTGCCCCACGCCATAGGTGGCAGTCATGGCGGCCAGCAGGTTGAATTTCACGGCGTGGGCCACGCGCTTGGCCGCCGGCATGGCAATGGTGACGGTGCCGACAAAGGTGCCGCCGACCAGGAGCGCGCTGGCCAGGTAGGCCGGCGCGGAATGCCGCAGCGCCGGCAGGATCACGCCAACCGCCTGCACCAGCATGTTGAGGGCGAGCGCGCGCCGCGTGCCGAGGCGTTCATGCAAGGCGTGCCACAGGAAGCACGAGGGTGCCGCGCCGAGGCCGAAGACGGCCCAGACATGGATCGGATCGACATGGCCAAGCGCGTCGCGCACGAACAGCGGCAGATAGGTCGCGGTGACGATATAGCCGAAGCCGGCCAGGCCATAGCTGGCGAGCAGCGGCCACGGGCCCGGACCCGCGCCATTGCCGGCGGTGGCTTCGGCCGCGTCGGCCGCTTGCGCCGGTTGTGGCGTCACGGCTTTGCCGAGCTGGCGCCATGCCGGCAGCGACAGCACCGCCGAGCCGGCCGCGAGCACGGCCCACAGCAACGGGCTGTGCCAGCCGGCCAGGTTGCCGGCGGCGATGGCCTCGGCCGACAGCAGGATGCCGGCGCCCACGCCGGCGAACAGCAGCGGCGCGCCACGCGGGTCGCCCACCACCTGGAACAGCCACACCGAGGCGGCGACCAGGGAGATGGCGCTGAGGAATCCGGCAATGAAGCGCACGCCGATGATGAACCACGGCGCGGCGGGGAATGCCAGCGCGAGCAGGCACAAGGCGGTGCCGGCCAGGGCGATGCGGCACAGCATCGGCGTGGCGCGCGGCGAGATGCGGGTCACCGCAAGCGCGCCTGCCAGGTAGCCCGCATAGTTGGCGGAAGCGGCCAGTGAGCCGGCGCTGACGGTGAGCAGGCCGTCGCGCACCATGATCGGGTACATGCCCGTGAAGGCGAAGCGGCCAAAGCCCATGCCGACTGACAGCACCAGCGAGGCGGCCAGCGCCGGCAGCCAGTGCGCGATGGCCATGTGCGAGGCAGCGCCGCCGGGCTGCGCGAGGCGCTCCGGTTGTGCCTTAGCCATGCTGGAGCTCGCGCAGGAAGGCGGCATATGCCGAGGTCATGAAGCCCGAGCGGCGTACCAGGAAGGTATGCGCCGTGCGCACCGGCACGGCCTGCAGCGCGGCGGTGTCCGGATGCAGCGCGAGCAGGGAGCGGGGCACGATGGCGACGGCCGAGCCCGCCGTCACGCACGCCAGGATGGCATGGTAGGAGGACAGTTCCAGCATGTTGAGCACCGGGCGCGGGCCGTCCGAGCTGGCCAGCCAGTCCTCGATGCACATGCGGTAGGTACAGCCGCGCGAGAAAGTGGCCAGGCTGCGCAGCGTGAGGTCCTGCGGCGAGCGTACCGGCGGATGGCTCGGCGGCAGCACCAGCACAAGCTCTTCGGAGAAGAGAAAGCTCCCCTCCAGGCCCGGACCCAGCGCGTCCATGTCCAGCGCTTCGGGGGCGCCGTCGCCGGGATGCGCCACCACGGCGCAGTCGATACGATGCGCAAGCAGGGCGTCGATCAGCGCCTGCGTGGTGCCGGTCTGGATCTCGATGCGCACGTCCGGCCACTTGCCGTGGTAGCGCGCCAGCGGACGCGGCAACCGGGCGGCCGCCGAGCTTTCCATGGCACCCACCCGCAGCGTCCCGGACGGCAGGTCGGCGCGCATCGACTGGCGGGCTTCCTCTGCCAGCGCCAGCAGGCGCTCGGTGTAGCCGAGAAAGCGCTGGCCCTCGGGGGTCAGCGTCATGCGTTTGCTGTCGCGCAGGAACAGGGCCACGCCGAGTTCCTCCTCGAGTTGCTTCACGCGCGTGGTGACGTTGGACTGCACGCGGTCCAGGGCCTTGGCGGCACGGGTGACGCTTTCTTCGAGCGCCACCGCCCTGAAGATTTCCAGTTCGGCGAGGTCCACGGGCAAATCCTTCGATGCAGAACGGACCGGAGTTCGTTCTTAAAAAGAGAATGTATCGTTGTTAACTATCATCTATGGGGATAAATAAGTCAAGAAAACCCTGCCATGCGCGGGGAATGCGCACGGGAATGCGCACGGGTGGCCGCCTGCAAGGCCGTGCAGGACGCGCGGGACCGGGCGCTCAGCGCCGCCGGGATTTCGGGCCCGGGCCGGGGCGATAGCGTGCGCGCAGGGTTTGCAGCAGCAGCGGCAGGGCCGGCGCCGGGTTTCCGGGGGCCAGGGCCAGCGCCACGCCGATGCGCAGCACGGCGGCTTCCTTGAGCGGTTTGTAGATCACGCCCACCCGCGCCATGGCCTGCAGCGAGGCTGGCACCAGCGCCACGCCCTGGCCGTCGGCGATCAGCCCGAGCAGCACATGATGGTCGGACGGCTCGGGCAGGCGGGGTGGCGCGTAGCCGAGCGTGCGGAACAAGGCTTCGTAGTGGTCGAAGTAGGCCGGGTTGAAGCGCCGCTGGAACCAGAACAGCGGATCGGACTGCAGTTCCAGGATGGAAATGCGCTTGCGTCGGGCCAGGCGGTGCGTGGCCGGCAGCGCGGCCACCAGCGGGTCGTCGAACAGATGCTCGACCTCCAGTTCGCCGGTGGCCGAGGGCAGGCCGATCAGCGCGGCGTCGAGCGCGCCGCGCCGCAGGTCGGCGATGGATTGCTGCGAGATCTGCCGCTTCTGCACCAGCCGCACGTCGGGTGCCCGCGCCTGCAGTGCCGGCGCCAGCCACGTGAACAGGGCGGCGTCCACCACGGTGGTGATGCCAAGGCGCAGGCCGCCGACGCGCCTGGCGCGCTTGCGGGCACGGGCGAGCAGGGCGTCGGCGCTGGCCAGCAGCTCGCGCGCCTCGGGCAACAGCTGGCTGCCGGCCGGGGTGAGCGACACGCCATTGCGGTCGCGCTCGAACAGGCGCGCGCCGATGGTTTCCTCGAGCGCCTGGATCTGCCGGGTCAGCGGCGGCTGCGTGATCGACAGGCGCTCGGCCGCGCGGCGAAAGCTCAGTTCGTCGGCCACGGCCACGAAGTAGTTGAGTTGCCAGAGTTCCAGGCGGGGCTGCATGGGCTTCGCGATCCTTGCTTGCTGATACGCGCAAGGTATCACGCCGAAGGCATTGGCGGCATGCGAGGGCGCTCGCTAAGCTTGCCTCACCGACTCACCGACTCACCGACTCACCGACTTACCGGACCAAGGAAACAGCCAATGACCCCGCAGACCATGGCACTCGGCCGCGCGCAGCTTGCCGCCATCGAAAACACCACCGACGCTTCAATCCTCGCTGCGCTCGGCGACATCGCCCCCGATCTCGCCAGCCTTGCCATCGGCTTTGTCTACGGCGAGATCTATCCGCGCGACGGGTTGACGCTGCCGCAGCGGCAACTGGTCACCGTGGCCGCGCTGGCCGCCATGGGCGGGCTCGAACCGCAACTGAAGTTCCACCTGGCGGGCGCACTGAACGCGGGCTGCACGCCGGCCGAGCTGGTCGAGTCCATGATCCACCTGGTGGTCTACGCAGGCTTCCCGGTGGCGCTCAACGGCATGGCCGTGCTGAGGACGGTCTTTGCCGCCGCGGGTATCGGCGTGGCGGCATCTGCATCGCCGCAGCCGGTGAGCGCCTCGCGCTACCAGGCCGGGCTTGAACGCCTGCGCGAGATCGACGGCGAGGCCGGCGAGCGCGTGATCGCCTCGCTGCAGGAAATCGCCCCCGACCTGGGCCGCTTCATCATCGAGTTCGGCTTCGGCGACATCTACGCACGCTCCGGGCTGGACTTGGTTTGCCGCGAGATGATCACGGTGGCCGCGCTGGCGGCGATGGGCTCGGCCACGCCGCAGCTCAAGGTCCATATGCACGGCCTGCTGAACGTGGGCGGCACGCAGGCGCAGATGGTGGAGGCCATCATCCAGGTCGCGGCCTATGCAGGGTTTCCGCGCGCCATCAACGCGGCGCTGGCGGCGAAGGACGTCCTGGCCGAACGCGCGCTGGCACGGCACTGACCGCGCGCGCGGGCTGGCTGCTCAGGCCTGCGGCAGGCGGGGTTCGGCGTCGAACAGCCGCGCCACCCAGTCGATAAAGACGCGCACCTTGGCCGTCAGGTGCCGGTTGCGCGGGTACATGACGAACAGCGGCAGCGTGCCGGCGTTCCACTCGGGCAGCACCGGCACCAGTCGCCCGCTGGCCAGGTGTTCGCGCACAGGCCGGTCCGTGGCACTGACGGATCCATCGAAACCAATACGCCGAGGTACAAGATGAAAACCCCACGCAAGAAAATGCTCGCCATGGCATCCGCCGTGCTGCTTGCCGCGCTCACGCTGCCGGCGCTCGCCGCGCAACAGCCGGCGTTCGATAGCTTCAGCCAGGGCGCCCGCAAGCCTGACGCCTTCTCCGACGGCGCGCGCCAGCGCGACGCGTACCAGGACGGTGCGCACCAGGGTACCGACGCCGGCGCAATCGCCATGATGAACCGCGACGTGTTCACCGATGGCACACGCGATGTGCGTGCCACGGACCGCATGGCGAGTTGATGCTCTTGTGCGGAGGGCGCAGGGCGGTGGGCGCTGCTGCCCACCGTTGCTGGCGTTGCGGGCGTTGATGCCAGGCAGCCTAGAGCCGACGGCCCTCGTGCTGTGGATTTCCCGGATTCCCCGGAACTTGCGCATGGCGCTGTGCCGGCGCCGGCCGCGCGAGAAGCTGGCGGATCGAGGCAAGGTAGCGGTCCCCGACCTCACGGGTGGCGCGGCCAGCCTGGTTGCGCAGTGCGCGTCGGCTCGGTGGCGTGACCTTCAGGCTGCGGCAGATTGTCGAAAGATAGGGCTTGCGGTCACCGGCCAGGCGTTGGGCGGCTGCCTGCAGGGCCGCGTCGCCAATCCGTTCCCGCAGCCATGCCAGGACCTGGCGATCATATTCATTCTGTACCCGGACCAGATGTTCCATGCTGGGCTCCCCGCGAATACTGTTCATCCATACAGTAACTGTAAATATATACAGTATTCGGGGATTTTCAAGGAACGGTTCGATGGAAAGCCGGCTGGCTGGTCCGGTTGTGATTGACCAGCCGCTACCGGCGAACTGCTGTCGCCCCCCTGCAAGCCGTGGAATTCGAGGTGAACGTGCCGTGCGGCACGTTCGAAACAGGACCGCCAGATGTCACTTCCGGGGGGGCAGGCGTCGTGGCAGGCGAGGCTGGCCAGCCGAATCGCAAGCAGCCTGCGCGGCCGATGCAGCCCAGGCGTAGCTGCTCACCCGCGGCGTACCGCGGTCACCTTTCCCCCCTTGACGTCCAGCGTGCGGCGCTGCGGGTTGTAGTCCATGGTTGCGGGCATATGCTGGCCTTCCCGGTCACCAAACCGCCAGGCGCAGCCCTGGAGCAGGGTGACGGCGTCTGCCTCGGCCTTGCCGATCAGGGCATCATCGCCAACCTTGTCTGCCTGGCAGCCTTCCGGCGTGCCGCGGCCGCCTTGCGGGCCCGGGTTCGGCACCGGGGTCGCTGTCTGGGCGGCACATCCCGCCACGAGTGCCGCGCATACGAGCGCGCCCGAAAACGCGGCATTCCGGATCCTTGGTCCTTGCTTTTCTGGCATGCGATATTCCGTCCATGTGCGATGGATTCAATCTATACCAGATGTTCCATGACGGGCTCTCGCGCATACCGCGCATTCCTACACTAGCCGCACGCCGCGCTCAGCGCAGCGGCCGGAACGCGGCACGCACCTCGGTGCTGAACAGGACCGGCTCTTCCCAGGCCGCGAAGTGGCCGCCCTTGTCCACCTGGTTGTAGTAGATGAGGTTGCGGTAGGCGCGTGCGGCCCAGTTCTTCGGCGGCCTGTAGACCTCCCCGGGGAAGATCGTCACCGCCGCCGGGATCGAGATGCTGGCTACATTGGGGCTACTGGCGTTGGTTTCCCAGTAGATCCGCGCGCTTGCGGGGCCTGTGTTGGTCAGCCAGTAGAGTGTGATGTCGTCGAGCATCTCGTCGCGGGTGAGCGAGCGCTCCGGTTCGCCGCGGGTGAACACCCAATCAGCGATCTTGTCGTAGATCCACGCCGCCAGTCCCACCGGCGAATCGGCCAGGGCGTATGCCATGGTTTGGGGGCGCGTCCCCATGATCGCGGCGTATCCAAAGCCCTTGCCAAGGAACTCCCTGGCTTGGTCAAACACCGCCTTTTCTTCGGCGGTGAGGATCGCCGGTGCCGGATCGCCATTCTTCAGCGCCTTCGCGACGTCCGGCGGGAGAGTCGTCGCGCGCTCGACCCTGTTGACGTGGATGCCGAGCAGACCCTCGGGAGCTTGACGGCCCATGGCATCGCAAATGATGGCACCCCAGTCGCCGCCTTGCGCGACGTAGCGCGTATATCCAAGGCGCTTCATGAGGACGTCCCACGCGCGGGCGACGCGGTCCGGGTTCCAGCCGGTGCCCGTGGGCTTGCCTGAAAAGCCGAAGCCTGGAATGGACGGAATCACAAGATGGAAGGCATCCTCGGCGGCCCCGCCGTGCGCCGTGGGATCGGTCAGCGGGCCGATGACTTTCAGCAGCTCGAAGACCGAACCGGGCCAGCCGTGGGTCATGATGAGTGGCAATGCTTGCGGATGACGGGAGCGCACGTGGATGAAATGAATGTCCAGGCCGTCGATATTCGTCAGGAACTGCGGCAAGGCGTTGAGTTTCGCCTCTGCCTTTCGCCAGTCGTAGCTCGTCCCCCAGTACTGCACGAGTGCCTGGAGCTTTACGAGCTGCACTCCCTGGGAGCGGTCACTCACCGTTTCAGGGTCAGGCCAACGCGTCGCGGCGAGCCTGCGGTGAAGGTCGGTGAGCGCTGCTTGCGGAACATGAACGCGAAAGGGGCGGATGGCATCTGCCGCATAGCGCTGCCCCGCGTCGGGCTGGACGGCAGCCATGACGGGGCGGAACATCGCAAGGGCTGCCGTTGCCGCTCCGCTCAGGAGCAGGGCTCGGCGCGACAGGACGGGAGCCCTGGTTGATTCCTGTGTGCTCATCTTGCACCTCATGTGCCGTGGTTTCCTGGATCAAGGTCGTATCAAGGAGCGACAAAGCGCGACAAGGAGCGACTCACTTGACCGGCACGACCAGCGGAGCCCCTTTTTTAACGATATACGTTGCCAGCTCCGACGCCTTGCCGCCGCCGACATTTTTCGCCGAGTGCGCCGTTCCGGCCGGAATGAACAAGGCCTCGCCGGCCTTGAGCGTGACCGGCGCCTTGTCGCCGAGCTGATACTCCAGCGTGCCTTCGAGGACATAGGCAATCTCTTCGCCCGGATGCGCGTGCTTGGGTGCGAACGCGTCACGGTCGAAGTCGACCCGCACCTGGACGGCCTCGCGCCCGGGCACGCTCAGATCCTGCTGCAGGAGATCGGTGCGGTGGATTCCCGCTTGCTGCGCCTGCGCCGCCTGCATCGTCAATCCGCTGCCGAGAACAAGTAACGCTGCCGCCATGATTCGAGTCGATTTCATTTGGTGTCCCTTCGTCGTTGAGGCCAGAGGAGACGCCATTTCAGCAGCGGCACGTATCGGCGATGTATCGGCCGGAGGGGATTGTTGTAACCCAGTGTCCGCGCGGCGGTGGTGGATACACGAGGGTACAGGGCGGACCCGCGCCGAACCACCGCGCCGAACCACCGCGCCGAGCCGCCGGTGGTCTATCCGGCACGAAATGCTGGCCCGGGAAGCCACGGCGCGCATCGGCCTGCCTGGCTGCACCGAGCGGRCCCTGGACGGAGTCCGACTGGCCCGCGCGCGGCCTCGGCTCCCCGGTTGCAACGGCCCGGATGGTCAGGCAAGCAGGCCGAACTCGCGCAGCGCGGGCACGAAGTTCGCATTCTCATGGCCGCCCCGCGTGAGCTTGAGCAGGGCGAATCGCTGCAGCGAGGTCAGGCCCTGCCAGCAGACGCGCCCGCCCAGCATGATTGCCAGCGCATCGGCCCTGGCACGGATCGGCGCGGGGATGTCGCTGGTTACCTTCCACAGCGGATAGTCGTCGACCGCCACCGGCGAGGGCTGCTCACCGATGGCGAGCAGCGCGTCGCAGACGTAGTCCCGATAGGTCGCGATCTCCGCCTGGGTCCTTGCCGGCATGGCGGCAAGGTCCGCGCGCGTGGCGTGATCGAAGCGGTTCCAGGCGCGCAGCGACAGCTTGATCCCGCACAGGTCGAGGTTGAAGCGAACGATCATCGGGACGCATCGCAGCGTGGCGACGAAGTCGGCTTCGAATGCGAAGAATGGGCCGCTCATGTCTTTGGTCTCCTCTTGTCCGTGGGCGCGTTTGCTGCCGGCGCGTCAGTAGACGTCCCTGACATAGCGCTTGCCGGCGGACATTGCCGTCACGTAGTCGCCGGCGGCTTCCTGGCTCAGGCCGCCATGCACCTGCACGACGTCCCTCAGGGCCGCGTCCACGTCCTTGGCCATGCGGCTGGCGTCGCCGCATACGTAGAAATGCGCACCCGCCTCGAGCCATGCCCATAGCTGCGCGCCCTGTTCGCGCATGCGGTCCTGCACGTAGATCTTGTCGGCCTGGTCGCGCGAGAAGGCGAGATCGAGGCGCGTCAGCAGGCCCTTGTCGCGCATGGTCTCCAGCTCGTCGCGGTAGTAGAAGTCGCTGGCGGCGTGCTGCTCGCCGAAGAACAGCCAGTTGCGGCCGCGGTCGCCACGCGCGAGCCGTTCGTGCAGGAAGCCGCGGAATGGCGCGACGCCGGTGCCCGGCCCGACCATGATCATGGGCGTGTCGCCGCTGCGCGGCGGGCGGAAGTGCGCGGATTTCTGCACGAACACCGGCACGCTGACACCGTCAGCGCGGTCGGCCAGGAAGGTGGACGACACGCCTTTGCGCTGGCGCCGTCCGTTGTGGTAGCGCACGGCGGCCACGGTCAGGTGCACTTCGCCGGCATGGGCCCTGGGGCTGGAGGCGATGGAGTACAGGCGCGGCTGCAAGCGCTTGAGCGTGCCCAGCAGCTCGGCCGCGCTGAGTTGCGCCGGGTATTCGTGCAGCACGTCGGCCAGCTGCTGGCCCCATAGCCACTGTTTGAGGTCGTCCTTGCGCGATGCGGCCAGCAGCGACTTCAGGCCCGGGTTGGTGCTGCGCGCGGCGATCATGGCGAGTGCGTCGGGGCCCGGACGGGCGATCTCGAAATGCTTGCCGAGCGCATCGGCCAGGCGCATCTCGCCCAGTCCCGGCACCGTCACCGCGGTGTCGGCGCGCAACTGGCTCACGGCGAGCAGTTCGTCCACCAGCCCGGGGCAGTTGCTCGGCCATACGCCAAGTGCGTCGCCGGCTTCGTACTCCAGCCCCGAATCGCCCACGTCGAGCGCGAAGTAGCGCGTGTCCTTGTTGCCGCCCTGCCGGTTCAGGCGCAGGTTCTGCAGCAGCCGCGAGGGCGCCGGGCTGGCCTTGGTGGGGACGGTGCCGGGAATCACGGCGGGAATCATGCCTTCGGGCGGGGTGGCGTGCAGCGCGGCGTGCTCCGCCTTGATGCGCGCCGTCACGTTATCCAGCCATGCGTCGGCGGTGGCCTGGAAGTCGCTGTCGCAGTCGACCCGTTCCAGCAGCGCACGCGCTCCCAGTTGCGCGAAGCGCGCATCGAGCTTGCGGCCGTGGCCACAGAACTGGTCGTAGCTGCTGTCGCCGAAGGCCAGCACGGCGTAGCGCAGGTGCTCCAGGCGCGGCGCGAGGTCCGCCGCCAGCGCTTGCCAGAAACCCTGGCCGTTGTCGGGCGCATCGCCGTCGCCGAAGGTGCTGCTCATCAGTAGCAGGTACTGCGTCTTGGCCAGGGAGGCGAGCTTGTAGTCGGCCATGCAGGCGCTACGGATCTCGAAGCCGGATTCCATCAGCGCGGTGGCGTAGCGCTCGGTCAGCGACTCGACATTGCCGGTCTGCGAGGCCCACAGCAGCGTGACCACGGGGCGCGCGCCGACGATCTTGATGGCGGGCTCGGCCACCCCGGTCGGGGAGGTCCCGGTGGCCGGCGCGGCCGGTGCGCCAGGCACGGCCGCGGGCACGGCGTTGCCGGCATCGGCGCGGCAGAACATGCCGGCCAGCAGGCCGTTGAGCCAAAGCCGTTTTTCAGGGGCCACCGGTGCGCTGGCGGGCAGCATCGGCGCGGCCTGGCCCGACGCGCCGCCGGCCAGGCGCAGGCCGCCAACGAAGCCGGCCAGGTAGAGGCGCTCCGCGTCGCCGAGCACGGGTGCGCTGGCGGCGGGGAGGTCGAGCAGGGCGGCGAATGCGTCGATGCGGGTCATTTCGGATTCCGTGGTCATGCTGTCAGGCTGGGCTGGCGCGTRCCGGGCTGCTTGGACTGCTTGGGCTGCTTGAGCTGATTGGGGCGTGGCGTGCTCTTGCGGCGCATCCTGCCCGGCTTGCGCGGGCACGTCGGCGACGCGGCTGAGTGCCACCGCGCAGAACTTGAGCTCGGGCTGCCGGGAGATCGGGTCGACCGCATCGCTGGTCACGGCGTTGATGCACAGCTCGTCGCCATAGGCGTCGTTCCAGTGCATCGGTGCAAAGCAGTTGCCGGCGCGCACGCGTTCGGTCACCACCGCCGGGAGCACGGCGCGGCCGCGGCGCGAGCGGATCTCGACGCGGTCTTTGTCGCGCACGCCGAGCGCCTGCGCGTCTTCCGGATGGATTTCGACGAACGGCCCGGGATTGAGCTTGTTGAGCATCGCCACCTTGCCGGTCTTGGTCATGGTGTGCCACTGATGCTGCAGGCGGCCGGTATTGAGCACGATCGGGTATTCGCGGTCGGGCATCTCGGCGGGATCGGCATGCGGACGCGCGAAGAACACGCCTTTGCCTTGAGGCGTGGCGAACCACAGGCGCGGAGGTTCGCCGCCGGCGGGCGTCATCGGCGCCTGATGCGTGCCGTCGTTGAGGTAGCGCAGCGGATTGCGATCCGGTCCGTGCGCGCTGGAGCAGGGCCACTGCAAAGGCGTCTCGCGCAGGCGCAGATGGCTGGCGCCGCGCAGGTCGTAGCCGGTCTTGGGATTGTCGAAGCCAGTGATCTCGTCGAAGACCTCCGCCGCGCTGCGATAGCCGAAGGCGTCGGCATAGCCCATCTCGCAGGCCACCCGCGCGATGATCTGCCAGTCGGGCAGCGCCTCGCCGGGCGGGGCGATGGCCTGCTGCATCAGCGTCATATTGCGTTCGGAGTTGATCATCACGCCTTCGGCCTCGGCCCACAGCGCGCCCGGCAGCAGCACGTCGGCGTAGCGGTTGGTCTCCGTGTCGAGGAAGGCGTCCTGGGCAATCACCAGCTCGGCTGCCTGCAGCCCCGCGATCACGTTGGCGCGGTTGGCCACGGTGGCGACCGGATTGGTGCAGATGATCCAGCAGGCCTTGATGTCGCCGGCGGCCATGCGCGCGAACATGTCGACGGTGCCGCCGCCCAGTCGCGTGTGCAGGGTGCCCCCGGGCACGCCCCAGCGCTGTTCCGTGAATGCGCGGTCCTCCTCCACCAGCACCGAGCGCTGGCCCGGCAGGCCAGGACCCATGTAGCCCATCTCCCGGCCACCCATGGCGTTGGGCTGGCCGGTCAGCGAGAACGGCCCGCTGCCGGGGCGGCAGATCTTGCCGGTGGCCAGGTGCAGGTTGCAGATGGCGTTGGTGTTCCAGGTGCCGTGGGTGCTCTGGTTCAGGCCCATGGTCCAGCAGCTCATCCACTCGGGCGCATCGCCGATCCACTCGGCGGCCTGGCGCACCTGGGCGGCGGGGATGCCGGTGATCTCCTCCACGCGCTCGGGCGTGTAGTCGTCCAGGAAGGCCGGCATGGCCTCCCAGCCTTCGGTGAATTCGGCGATGAAGGCGGGATCGGTCTTGCCGTTCCTGTGCAGCAGGTGGAGCAGGCCGTTGAGCAGGGCCAGGTCGGTGCCCGGCTTGATCTGGAGATACAGGCCGGCCTTGTCGGCGGTGGCATTGCGGCGCGGGTCCACCACGATCAGCCGCGCACCGGCCTTGACGCGGTCCATCATGCGCAGGAACAGGATCGGGTGGCAGTCGGCCATGTTGGCGCCGCTCACGAAGAACAGGTCGGCGCGGTCGAAATCCTGGTAGGAACCGGGCGGACCGTCGGCGCCCAGTGACAGCTTGTAGCCGCTGCCGGCGCTGGCCATGCACAGGCGCGAATTCGACTCGATGTTGTTGGTGCCGACGAAGCCTTTGGCAAGCTTGTTGATGAGGTACTGCGCCTCGATCGACATCTGCCCGGACACATAGAACGACAGCGCATCCGGGCCGTGCGTATCGAGGATGGCCCGCAGCCTGCGGGCGGTGTCGGAAATGGCCTGCGCCATCGGCAGCGGCACCGGGTCCTGCTTGCGCTGGCGGCGCACGAAGGCATGCTCCAGCCGGCCGGACTTGCGCAGCGCCACGTGGGCGGACGAGCCCTTGGTGCACAGGCGGCCGAAGTTGGTGGGATGCTCCTTGTCGCCGGAGATCTTCACCACCTGCTCGTTTTCCACGTGCAGGGTCATGCCACAGCCGACGCCGCAATACGGGCAGACAGTGTTGACGGTGCGGGCGTTGCCGCTGGCGGTGCTCATGCGCAGGTTTCCAAAAAAAAGCGCCCTGCCGGTGCAGTCGAAAGACTGAACAGGCAGGGCGCCGTTGCCCAAGCTCGTGCTGATGCTACGAATGCAGTGAATTCATCGAGGGACCGGCATTGATCCCGTGCTGAAGAGGTCTACGCAAGTAGCGCGCCAGGTGTTGGGCGGTGCTTTTGGCGCGGCGCGGTGCGCGAATGCACAAAACCGGTGCTTACTGGGGCCGGTTTTGTGCATTGCGGGAGCGGCGGGCGTTGCGATCGGCCCGGCGTGAGGCGCCGGACCCCGGCGCGGGTGGCGCCGGCTCATCGTGGCAGTGGCCGCAGGGTCATCCCGGGTCCTCCCGGGCAGGGAGCGCGGCAGGCGGTGGCCGGGCAAGCGGCCGGATCCTGCGCGGCGCGAAGCGCTAGGCGGCCCGCCCGGCGCGGTGGCTGAGACCCATGCGGCAGGCCAGGTCGAAGGCATTGGTCATGGCGTCGGCCGTGGCCGCGCCCCGGCCGACGATATCGTAGGCGGTGCCGTGGGCCGGCGTGGTGACCGGGATCGGCAGGCCGCCCTCCACCGTGACGCCCACCTCGAAACCCAGCAGCTTGGTCGCGATCTGGCCCTGGTCGTGATACATGGTGACGATGCCGTCCAGATGGCCGTTGCGCGCGCGCACGAAGATGGTGTCGGCGGGATAGGGGCCTTCGGCGTGATAGCCGGCGGCGCGGGCCTGTTCGATGCCGGGCGCAATGATGTCGCCTTCCTCGCTGCCGTAGTTGCCGTTGTCGCCGTTGTGCGGGTTGAGGCCGCACACGCCGATGCGCGGCGCGGCGTTGCCGGAAGCCTTGAGGGCGTCGGTGAGCATGCGGATGGCGCCGTCGATGCCGCCGGGCGTGAGCAGCGACGAGACCGCCTTGAGCGGTACATGTGAGGTCACCCGCGCGGTCCAGAGCTTGTCGAGCACATTGAATTCACCGCAGCGGCCCTGGTAGTCCAGCAGCCTGGCGAACCAGCGCATCTCGTCTTCCTCTTGCATGCCGCCCAGGCGCAGCGCGCCCTTGTTGAGCGGGCCGAAGCACAGCGCGTCCGCCTGGCCGGCGGTGACCATGCGCGCGCCCAGCGTCAGCGCCTCCAGCATGAAGGCGCCATTGTCGCGGGCGGCCACGCCGGCGGCGAAAGTGGCGTTCATGCCGGGCCAGTCGACGATCTCCAGCCAGGGAGCCGCCTGCGGCACGGGCACGCCGGCCGCGCGGGCGCCGGCTTCCAGCGCGGCGCGGCTGGCGATCAGCGCCACCTGCGCGCGCCCGGGCAGCGCGGGATCGGCGAGCAGCCGCGCGGTGATCTCGGGGCCGATGCCGGCGGGGTCGCCGATAAAGAGTGCAATGCGGGGCAGGGCTGCCATGTTCAATCCATCCTGATGTTCTGTTCGCGGATCAGCTTGCCGAAGCGGTCGTAGTCCGCCTTCTGCAGCTGGATGAACTGCTCGCGCGTGAGCGTGCCGGGATCGCCGCCGAGGCCGCGCAGCTTGCTTTGCACCTCGGGCAGCTTCAGCGCGGTATTGAACTCGCGCGTGAGGCGATCGAGCGCGGGCGCCGGCGTCTGGCGCGGCGCGTAGAAGGCATACCAGGTGCTCATGTCCGCGCCCTTGATGCCGATCTCCTGCAAGGTGGGCACGTCGGGCAGCGCGGCCGAGCGCCTGGGCGTGGTCACCGCCAGCGCGCGCAGCTTGCCGGAGCGGATATGCGGCATGGCCGACGACGACGTATCCAGCATGATCTGCACCTGCCCGGCCATCAGGTCCACGTGGGCCTGCGAGCTGCCCTTGTACGGCACATGGACCATCTGCGTGCCGGTGGCCTTCATGAACAGTTCGGCCGCCATGTGCTGCACGCTGCCGATGCCAGAACTGGCGTAGCTGAACTTGCCGGGCTGCGCTTTGATCTGGGCGACCAGCGACGCCACGCTGTCGGCCTGCACCTGCGGCGCCACCAGCAGCACATGCGGGACCACCAGCGCCAGGCCGATCGGGGTCAGGTCCTTGAGCGGGTCGAAGGACAGGCGCATGAGCTGCGGCGCGATCACCTGTGGCGAGTTGGTCGCTGCCAGCAGGGTGTAGCCGTCGGCGGGCGCCTTCGCGGTCAGGTCCGCGGCGATGGTGTTGGCCGCGCCGGGGCGGTTGTCCACCAGCATGGGCTGCCCGAGCGGGCCGCCCATTTTCTCGGCAAACAGCCGGGCCACGATATCGGTGCCGCCGCCCGGCGGGGCGCCGACGTTGATGCGGATGGGCTTGTCGGGAAAGGCAGCGTGCGCGTGCGCGCAGAGCCCGAGCAACGTGCCGGCGGCCGCGGCGCGCCAGCGTGCGCGAAGTGCTTGCATGGGGTGTCTCCTGGTCGCGCACCGGCGTGGGCACGCGTATTTTTTGACTGCGATGGTGTGTGCTGTCCCGCACTATGCCGCGCCGGGGCGGCAGCGGCCATCAGTCTTTCGCCGTTGCTGCGTTCACATTTGGTGAATCCGCGGACGAAGCTGCCGCCGACCCCGCCGTCAGGACCGGGATCAGCGCGCGTGCCGCCGAAGACAGCTCGGCGTGCGGCTGGTGGCACAGCACGAAGCGGCGGCAGGCCCAGGCCTCGTCGATGGCGATATGCCGGAAGGTCTTGCCGCGCGCGAACATGGTTGCCACGTGGGCGGGCATGATGCCGATGCCGATCTCGCCCGCGATCATGGCGATCATGCTGTCGAAGCTGCCCACGCGGATGCGCATGCGCAGCGGCCGGCTGGCGGCCACGGCCAGGCGGCCGAGCGTGATGGAGATCGAGGCGCCCTCGGTGAGGCCGATCACTTCATGCGCCAGCAGGTCGTCGATGGCAACCTTGCGCGATCCGGCCAGCGGGTGCGCGTGATGCGCCACCAGCACCAGGCGGTCTTCGCGGTAAGGCAGCGATGGCAGGGYGACCGGCCCGACCGTGCTTTCATAGACCCCCACGTCCGCCAGGCCGCGCTTGACCGCCTGGATCACGCCCACGCTGTTGAGCTCCTGCAGGTCGACCTTGATGTCGGGCCACGCCGCGTGGCAGCGGCCGAGATCGGCGGGCAGGAACTGCACCACGGCCGAGGTGCAGGCGGCGATACGGATCACGCCGCGGTCGCCGTGCAGGAAGGCGGCGGCATCGTCCTGCATGCGGTCGACGGCGTGGATCAGGCTGCGCGCGTGCGCCAGCATGGCGCGGCCCGCATCGGTCAGCGCCATGCCGTGCGGGCGGCGCTCGAACAGGGGCAGGCCGAGTTGCGCCTCCAGTTCGCGGATACGGCGCGATGCCGCGGCCGGGACCAGGCACAACTGCTCGGCGGCGCGCGTGATGCCGCCGCTTTCCGCAGTGGCAATGAACAGCCGCATGGTGGTCAGGTCGAAGCGCAGGCTGGCCGCGGTGCGGGCGGCCTGCCGGGCGGCGGCAGAGGCGGGCATTGAAGTTGTGGCGGGCGTGGCGGGTGCGGCAGGCGATGCGGGTAAGGCGGGCACGGCCGATGCTATGCCAGCTCGGCAAGCAGCGCGCACTGGGCCGAGACTTGCCGGCGGCCGCGGCGGCGCCGGTAGTTGCCATCCGCTTCCAGTTCCCAGGTGTCGCGGTTGTCCTTGAGGTAGCGCTTGAGCCCTTCTTCGATCACGCGCTTTTTCAGGGCCTTGTCCAGGATCGGGAAGCAGATCTCGATGCGGCGGAAGAAATCGCGCTCCATCCAGTCGGCGCTGGACAGGCGCACGTCTTCGGCCTTGTCGTTGTAGAAGTAGAAGATCCGCTCGTGCTCGAGGAAGCGCCCGAGCACCGAGCGCACGCGGATATTCTCCGACATCCCMGGCACGCCGGGCCGCAGCGCGCAGGCGCCGCGCACGATCAGCTCGATGCGCACGCCGTCGCAGGACGCCTGGTACAGCGCCTGGATGATCTTCGGCTCCAGCAGTGCGTTCATCTTGGCGATGATGAAGCCCTTGCGGCCCGCCTTGGCGTGCTTGGCTTCGCGGCGGATCGCCTCGAGCAGCGACGTGTGCATGGTGAACGGCGCCTGCCAGAGATGGGCCAGCGTGCCGGGATGGCCCAGTCCGGTCAGTTGCGAGAACACGTTGGCCACGTCGCAGGCGATGCTTTCCTTGCAGGTAAACAGGCCGATGTCAGTGAAGTTGCGCGCAGTCTGCGAGTGATAGTTGCCGGTGGACAGATGCACATAGCGGCGCAGCTTTTCGCCTTCGCGCCGCACCACCATCGCCATCTTGGCATGGGCCTTGTAGCCCACCACCCCATACACTACGTGCGCGCCGGCTTCCTCGAGCTGGGCGGCCCAGTTCATGTTGGCCTCTTCGTCGAAGCGCGCCAGCAGCTCCACCACCACGCTGACTTCCTTGCCGCGGCGTGCGGCGCCGATCAGCGCGTCGAGCAGCGCCGAGTCGTTGCCGGCCCGGTACACCGTCTGCTTGATCGCCATGACATCCGGGTCTTCCGCCGCCTGGCGGATGAAATCCACCACGGGCATGAACGACTGGAAGGGGTGGTGCAGCAGGATATCGCCATCGCGGATGGCGCGGAATATGTCGGTCTGGTCTTGCAGGGCCTTCGGCAGTCCGGCCCGGCACTGCGGGTACTTCAGGTCATCGCGGGCGACGCTGTCCGGCACCGGCATCAGCCGCACCAGGTTGACCGGGCCGTTGACGGAGAAGACTTCGGTGTCCTCGAGCCCGAATTGCTTCTGCAGGAACCGCGTCATCTCGTCGGAGCAGTTGTCCGCCACTTCGAGTCGCACGGCATCGCCATAGTGCCGCTGCGGCAACTCGCCCTGCAGCGCATCGCGCAGGTTCTTGATTTCGTCCTCGTCGACGAACAGGTCGCTGTTGCGGGTGACGCGGAACTGGTAGCAGCCGCGCACGCGCATGCCCGGAAACAGCTCGCACACATGGGCATGCAGGATCGACGACAGGAACACGAAGCCATGCTCGCAGCCGGAGATCTCGCTCGGCAGCAGGATGACGCGGGGCAGCGCCCGCGGCGCCTGCACGATCGCCGATCCGGCCTCGCGGCCGAAGGCATCCTTGCCATCCAGTTCCACGGCGAAATTCAGGCTCTTGTTGAGCACGCGCGGGAACGGGTGCGCCGGATCGAGGCCGATCGGCGTCAGCATCGGCATCAGCTCGCGGAAGAAGAAGTCCCGGATGTACTCGGCTTGCGGCCCGGTCCACTCCGGGCGCCGCAGGAAGCGGATGCCCTCGGTGGCCAGTTCCGGGATCAGGACCTCGTTGAACAGCCGGTATTGTTCGGCCACCAGCTTGTGGGCGCGCGCGCTGAGCAGCGCATAGACCTGGCGCGGGTCCAGCCCGTCGGGGCCGGGCAGCGCAGCCTGCAGCTTGATCTGCTCCTTGAGGCCGGCGACGCGGATCTCGTAGAACTCGTCGAGGTTGCTGCTGAACACGCACAGGAAACGCAGCCGTTCCAGCAGCGGGATCTCGCGGTCCTCTGCCTGGAACAGCACGCGCCGGTTGAATTCCAGCTGGCTGGCGACACGATTGAGGAAGGATTGCCGGGCGTCGGCGCTGGCAAGGAAATCCGCCGGAGTGCCATTAGAATCACTCTGCGGCAAGGGGAGGGACGGGGCGTTCTGGAGTGGGACACCCGAGCCTTCTGCCATATTCGACTTCAATCCTGTTCTGGTGAGGATCGCCGCCGGGGGGCGACCAGATGGATCATAGTACCCCGTCGCGCGGCGCTTGAGGAGGCTTTGCGGCGGCAGCGCAACTAAAGTGTCATGTCTTTGTGTTAAAAGGCGCCCGCTCCCGGGCCCGCGCCGCCCGTCGGGCCGCGCGCGGCAGACCCGGTGCGGGCGCGTTTCGGCCTCCAGCCCCGCTCAGCCGAGCGCCGGATAGTCAAGGTAACCCGCCGACGTCCCGCCGAAGAACGATGCCGCATCAGGCGCATTGAGGGGATGGTTTCCCTTCAGGCGCGCCGGGAGATCCGGGTTGGCGAGAAAGGGCCGCCCGAAAGCGATGAGGTCGGCACGCCCGTCGGCAATGGCCTGCTCCGCGCTGGCGCCGTCGTAGCCGCCGGCGAGCATCAGTACGCCGTCGTAATCGTTGCGCAGGGCCTGGATGATGGCATCCCAGCGCGGGTCGAAGTTCTCATCCTTCACCACCCCGACCATGGCCGGCTCCACCAGATGCAGGTACGCCAGGCTGCGCTCGCTGAGCCGGCGCACGATATGGCCGTAGGTTGCTTCCGGCGTTTCGTCGCCCATGCCCATGAAGCGGCCCATGGGCGTCAGGCGCACGGCAACCCGGCCGGCGCCGACTTCTTCGCTGATGGCGTCCACGACTTCCAGCAACAGGCGCGCGCGGTTCTCGATGCTGCCGCCATAGCCGTCGTTGCGCTGGTTGCTGTTCGAGTTGATGAACTGGTCGAGCAGGTAGCCATTCCCTGCGTGGATCTCCACGCCGTCCATGCCGGCGGCGATGGCGTTGCGGGCTGCCTGGCGATAGTCAGCCACGATCTGCCTGATCCCTTCGGTGGTCAGTTCCTGCGGCACGGGCACGTCGCCCCAGACGCCATTGCCGTGCTCGTCGACGATGAATGTCTTGCCGGGGACCGGCAGCGCGCTCGGGGCGACCGGCAACGCGCCACCGGGCTGGAACACCGGGTGCGAGACCCGTCCGACGTGCCAGAGCTGGAGGAACATCTTGCCGCCTTCGGCATGCACGGCCTCGCTCACCTTGCGCCAGCCTTCGACCTGTTCCTGGCTGTAGATGCCGGGTGTCCAGGCATAGCCTTGCCCTTGCTGCGAGATCTGGGCCGCCTCGGAAATGATGAGGGCGGCCGAGGCGCGCTGCCGGTAGTACTCGGCATTCATCGCAGTGGGCACATTGCCGGGTTGCCCGGCGCGCGAGCGGGTAAGCGGCGCCATCGCGACGCGGTGTGCCAGCGAGATATTGCCCACGGAAATCGGCGTAAAGAGATGCTTGTTCAAGATAAGGCTCCTTCGATCAAGGATTTGGAGAGAATCGCATTGCGTTTTGTTTTTTGTTTTTTGGGTATTGCGCATTGCGCACTGCGCACTGCGCACTGCGTATTGCGTATTGCGGTGTCACTAAGGTAGGCCCTTGGGCGGCTGCGCGGAATGGGAGCGCCGCGCAACTCAGCGTTGCGCCGGGAGCAAGGCCGCGACTGGCGCTCGAAGCGATGCGGGTGCCGCAGACCGGCGCTGCCGCGGCGCGGCAAACGAAAAGCGGCCTCCTTGCGCGGGAGGCCGGCACGCGCTGGCCACGGCGGCAAGTCAGCGCCGTCGTGCCGTTGCCTTATGCACCGGGGCCCTTCGGCAAGGCCTCGATATCCGTCTTGGACGGTGCGGGGGGTGAAGGCGTGTCCCGGTGGCAAGCGTGGCGCTTGCCGTCGAATTCGGGACCTGCCTCAGCGGTGTTCGAGGTATCCGCGCAGCGCGTCGATAAACGCCATGACCTTCGGGGGCGGGTGGCTGGTCGGCGGGAAGATGGCCTGGATACCCGCGGCCTCGGTCTCCCAGTCCGGCAGAAGACGCACAAGGCGCCCGGCCTGCACATCCTCCCGCACCGAGAAGTCCGTGAGCAGGCCGAAGCCGCCGCCGGCGAGCACGGCCGCGCGGCACGCGTGGGCCGTGTTGGCCATCAGCAGGTTGGTGCAGCGCAGGGTCTGCTGTTGCTGCTGGCCATTGCGCAGGGTCAGCGAATGGGGTCTTGGCAAGATCGACAACGCCACGCAGGGCAGGCCGGCCAGGTCGAGCGGGGAGCGTGGCTGTCCCCACGCCTTCACGAAGCCGGGACTGGCCACCAGCCATTTGACGAAGCTGCCGAGCCTGACGGCCCGGTGGTTCGAATCCTGCAGGCGGCCAAGCCGGATGGCAACGTCGACACGTTCCGCGATCAGGTCCACATAGCGGTCGTTGCAGGCCAGTTCGATCTCCAGCGCGGGCTGGGCCGCGCGCAGGGCAACCAGCGCCGGCGCGACGACCAGCGAGCCGTAGTCGATCGGCGCGCTCACGCGCAGGGCGCCGCGCAGGGGGCCGGTGCGTCCCGCCGCGTCCGCGATGGCGCTCTCGGCGGTGGCGATGATCTGCCGGCACGCCTGGTAGAAGGYCTTGCCGGAGTCCGTCACGCTCAGGCGCCGCGTGGTCCGGTGCAGCAGGCTCGCCCCGATCTCGGCCTCCAGGCGCTGCATATGGCTGCTGACCACTGTCTTGGCCAGCCCGAGGCGCTCGGCCGCCGAAGTCATCGAGCCGGTCTCGACCACGGCGACGAAGATGGCGAGGCGATTCAGGTTGACGTGCTGGAGATCGGTCATGTTCCACTCTGCCGGCACCGCGGCGGGATCCGGGGTGCGCTGTCCGCTGGGGTTGAATTGTCCTGTCCAGAAGGACTATGTTTCCGCGATTATCTATCTTCCGGCGGCCAATCCCAAGGGGTAGGCTCTGCTTTCGCGCTAACCCGTCCCGTCCGCGCCCGCCGTCCAGGGCGCTCCAACCCAAGCAAAGACACAGATGCCAACCAAGACCAAGCCTGTTGCGCCGATCCGGCTGTACACCACCCGCCTCTCGGGCCATGGACACCGGGTTCGCCTTTTCCTGACCTTGCTCGACCTGCCGTTCGAGGTCACCGAGATCGACATGAAAGCAAAGGACAACCGCCGCCCGGAATTCCTCGCCATCAGCCCTTTCGGCCAGGTACCGGCGATCCAGGATGGCGATACGGTCCTGTATGACTCGAATGCGATCCTGGTGTACCTGGCAAGGCGCTATGGCGATGCGGCGTGGCTGCCCGAAGACGAGCTTGGCGCCGCCGCGGTGCAGCGCTGGTTTTCGCTTGCCGCGGGGCAGATCGCCTATGGCCCCTGCGCCGCCCGCCTGGTGACCGTGTTCGGGGCGCCGCTGGACCATGAAGCGGCCAGGAAGATCGCGGTCAACCTGTTCGAAGTGATCGAAGCCGGGTTCGCCACCAGCCCGTTCGCCATTGGCTCGGTGCCCACCGTCGCGGACATCGCCGCCTACACCTATATCGCCCATGCCCCGGAAGGCGGCGTGTCGCTCGAGCCTTATCCGAACCTGCGCGCATGGCTGCGCCGCATCGAGGCATTGCCCCGCTTCGCCGGCATGCCCGTGACCAAGGCCGGCTTGCTGGCCGGATAAGGCTGCCGCGCTGRCTGCCTGAGGGAGAACGACCATGTCGCAGAATGCCGCACCGCCGCCGGGATGGCCCGGCCCGCAATCCCCGTTCCACGCCACCGAGCTGCTGGCCCAGCAGCATGCGGGCGTGCGCGAGATGGCCGACCGGAGCGGGCGGCGCGGCATTCGCACCTACATGCCGGAGCAGCACCGGGAGTTCTATGCGACGCTGCCGTTCCTGGTGCTGGGCGGGCTGGATGCGCAGGGCCAGCCCTGGGCAACGATCAGGGCCGGCGAGCCCGGATTCGTGTCGTCGCCGGATCCGTGCACGCTTCGCATTGGCGGCGCGGCGCTGCCCGGCGATCCCCTGGCGGGCACCTGGTTGCCAGGCGCGATGGTGGGCGGGCTGGGCATCCAGCCGCAGACCCGGCGCAGGAACCGCGTCAACGGCGTGGTCAGCGCAGCGGATGGCGATGCGTTCACGCTCAGGGTCAGCCAGAGCTTCGGCAACTGCGCGCAGTACATCCAGCGCCGTACGCCCGTGCCCGTGGCCCGGACGCCATCCGCCTCGCGGGCCCGTGTGTTGCGTGCCGGCGCGCTATCCGATGCGGACCGGAGCCTGCTGGCGCGCGCCGACACGTTCTTTGTCGCCAGCGCCAATGCGGATGCATCCGCCGGCATGTCCGGCGGCGCCGATGTATCCCATCGGGGCGGCCTGCCCGGTTTCGTCCAGGTCGGGGACGACGGCGCCATCACCGTGCCGGACTACAGCGGCAACCGGTTCTTCAATACGATCGGCAACCTGCTGCACGATCCGCGCGCCGGGCTTCTGTTCGTCGACCTCGCGTCGGGCGATATCCTCTACCTCGTGGTGACCGCCGAGGTGATATGGGAAGGGCCCGAACTGTCGGCATTCCAGGGGGCGCAGCGCCTGTTGCGGTTCCGCGTCCGGGAAGCGCGCCGCACGCCTGGCGCCATGCCGTTTGCCTGGTCGGATGTGGAGTACGCGCCCGAATTCGGCCGCACGGCCCAGACCGCCGGCGCCGCCGGTAGGCAGCAGCAGCTTATGCCTGGATCTGTGATGGCTACGGTGCTGCCGCTGCCACCCGGGTCCTGTTGTTGACAGGGCGAGCCAGAACAGATGGGATCGCGCCATGGCCAGCCGCGCGGAGACGGCGCGCGCGGATGCGGGACGCCAGGCGGCAAGCCTATGCGGTCGTGGCGTCCCGGTTCGTCGGCCCCGGAATCCGCGCGAGAAAATCGAGGAAGGCACCGATGCGCCTGGAGCCACGCTGGTTCGGCAGGTAGAGGGCGGAAATGGCCGAGCTGGCCCGGTTGGGATTGACGGTCCAGTCCTCGAACAGCGACGTCAGCCGGCCACCCTGGATGTCCTCGCCGACGAGCCAGTCAGGCACGAGGGCGATGCCGCCGTCGGCCAGGGCCAGTTCGCGCAGCACTTCCGCATTGTTGCTCCTGAAGTTGCCCGGGATGGGCACCTGGACTTCCTCCGCGTCGCGCAGGAACGTCCAGACCTGCTGGCCGGCGCCATAGCTGAAACGCAGGCATTCGTGCCCGAGCAGGTCAGACGGCGCGGCCGGCAGGCCACGCCGCTGCAGATAACCGGGACTGCCCACCACCTTGCGGCGGAATACGCCGATCTGCCGTGCAACCACGTCGTCGAACGCGGCCGCGCTGCCGAGCCGGATGGACAGGTCGATGCGCTCGCCGAGCAGGTCGACGATGTCGTCGGTGAGCGTGACCTCAAGTTCGAGCTTGGGGTGGCGTGCAAGCAGTCCGCCCAGGAACGGCGCGATGCAGCGCCGCCCGAACGCAACCGGCAGGGAAACGCGGAGCTGGCCGACCGGCGTATCGCCGCGGTCGGCGATAAGCGCATCCGCCTCCGCCACCGCGTCCAGGATCTTTCGCGCGCGCTGGTAGTAGGCGGCGCCGGCTTCGGAGACGGTGACCTGGCGGGTCGAGCGGTTCAGCAGGACGGCGCCGAGTTCCTCCTCCAGGTTGTCCATCAGCCGGGTCACGGACGACGTGGCGAGGTTCAGCCTGCGGGCGGCGGAGGAAAACCCCTTGGCGTCGACGGTCTCGACGAACATCTTCAATGCCAGCAGCTTGTCCATGATCATGGCTCCAGCGTCGGGGGAGGGTCCGGCTGGCCGGTCGTCAGGCGCGCGGCTTGCGCAAGGTGCGCATCACGGCGGGTGCGCCGTGGAGGAACATATCGACCTTCAGGCGCACATCGGTGGCGACGTCGGCGGGAACCTTCAGGCCATAGACCCACTTGCGCACGCCGAGATAGAAAATGGAGGCGTGCAGGCTCCAGATCATCTCGACCTCGGCGTCGAGTTCGGCGGTGTTGCGCGGCTCGGGGATGTCGAACTCCGCCCGCACTTCGGCCAGCACGGGCAGGAACACCTTGCTGCGCAGCTTGTTGAGATACTTGTTGTTGATGCCCTCGCGCGTCAGGCCGGCAAAGATGAACACGCGGATCCATTCTTCCCGCAGGATGACGGACGCGTAGTCGAGATAGAACGCATACAAGCGTTCGGTCAGCGGCGTCGAGCGGTCGGCGATCTGTCGCTCCCAGTCGGGGCGCCACTGGAATACCTCGTTGTACACCCGGTCGATCAGTGCCTCCTTGCTCTCGAAGTAGCGGTACAGCAGAGGCTGCGTGACGCCGATCTGCTTCGCGAGTTCCCGGGTGCTGCCGGAGAAGCCGTTGCGGGTGAAGTGTTCGATGGCCTTCTGGACGATCTGCTGCTCCCGTTCCTCCGGAAGCAATCGTTTGCCGGTCTTTGCCGGGGCATCGTTCTTGGGTGAAGCCGCGTCTCGATTCATTCATCCACCTGTGCAGGGCATTCCCGTGCGGAGTGCTGGCTGCATTGTACCAATCAGATGATAAATTGCGAGACGCGGCGGTACTGGTCCAGGCATGGCAAGGCCAGGGCCCCTAGATATTCAAGGCGCGCTTGCGCACGGCGAGCGCGGCCTCGCGCATCACCTCGGACAACGAGGGGTGCGGATGGCTGAGCATGCCGATATCCTCCGAAGATGCCTTGAACTCGAGGGCCACGACCGCCTCCGCGATCAGGTCGGAGGCATTGGCCGAGATCACGTGGATGCCGAGCAGCTCATCGGTCTTGGCATCCGCGATCATCTTCACGAAGCCCTCCGTCTTGCCGATGCCCAGCGCGCGCCCGTTCGCCATCATGGGGAACTGTCCCGACCTGACCTCGCGGCCCTCCGCCTTCAATTGCTGCTCCGATTTGCCGACCCAGGCGATCTCCGGTTCGGTGTAGATGACCCAGGGAATGCAGTTGTAGTCCAGGTGCGGCTTCTGGCCATCGATGCGCTCGGCCACCATCACGCCTTCGTCTTCTGCCTTGTGCGCCAGCATCGGCCCGCGCACGACATCGCCGATCGCGTGGATGCCGGGGATGGCGGTGGCGCAGTGATCGTCCACCGGGATAAAGCCGCGCTCATCCGTCGACAACCCTACCGTGTCGAGGCCGAGATCGTCCGTGTTGGGGACGCGGCCGACGGAGACGATGAGGCGATCGGCCTCCAGCGTCTGGCCGGCGCCGTCCTTGTCCTTGTACTGGATCGTGAGGCCCTTCTTGGTGATCTTCACGTCCCCGATGCTGACCCCGAGATGGATGGTCAGGCCCTGCTTCTTGAACAGCTTTTCCGCTTCCTTCGCCACCGCTTCGTCGAGCGCGCCGAGGAAGGTCGGCAGCGCTTCGAGCAGGGTGACCTCCGCGCCAAGCCGGCGCCAGACGGAGCCCAGCTCCAGGCCGATCACCCCGGCCCCGATCACGGCGAGCTTCTTGGGTACGGAGTCGAAGGCGAGGGCGCCTTCGTTGTCGGAGACGATCTTGTTGTCGACCGGAATGCCGGGAAGATGCCGCGCCTTCGAGCCGGTCGCGATGATCACATGCCTGGCCGTGTAGGGCCTGGCGCTGCCGGCTTCGCCGGCCTCGACGCTGATGGCGCCGTCGGCGCGCCCCAGGAACTTGCCGTGGCCCTTGATCCAGGTGATCTTGTTCTTGCGGAACAGGAACTCGACGCCGCCGGTGATCTTCTCGACGATGGCGGCCTTCCTGCCGATCATCGTGTCGAGGTCAAGCGTCACCCCTTTCGCCTTCACCCCGTGATCGGCAAGATGCTGGAGGGCGTTCTCGTATTGCTCCGACGACGCCAGCAAGGCCTTGGACGGGATGCACCCGACGTTCAGGCAGGTGCCGCCGAGTTTCGGCTTGCCCGCGGGGTTCTTCCATTCCTCGATGCAGGCCACCGACATGCCGAGCTGCGCCGCGCGGATCGCCGCGATGTAGCCGCCGGGGCCGGAGCCGATCACGATCACGTCGAAATCCGTGGCCACGGTGGCCGTGGCTGCTGCAGCCGCGGGTGCCGGGGCAGCCGCGGGAGCCGGCGCGGCCGCGGCCGGTGCAGGCGCGGCGGCCTTGCCGCTAGGGTCGATGGTCGCGATCACCTCCTCGGCCTTGACCGTCGCGCCGTCGCCGCGAACGATCTGGGCCAGCACGCCGTTGGCGGGGGAGGGCACTTCGAGCACAACCTTGTCGGTCTCGACCTCGACAAGTATCTCGTCGAGCACAACGGCATCGCCTGCTTTTTTCTTCCATTGCAGCAAGGTGCCTTCGGAGACCGATTCGGATAGTTGAGGCACCTTGACTTCGATCGCGGCCATGTTTCGATTCCCCTTTTTCTGGTTGACTGTTCCGGGAGGACGGTGGGATCCATCGCCGGGATGCCGGCCCGCCGGCATCCCGCCCTCCATGCGATCTATCAGTCTAGGTGAGCGGACAATTGGCCAATTGTCCGGCCTTATTGGTATTTACCCGTAGACGGATGCACTGTTCAGCCCTGCTTGATCAGGCCGAGCTCGCAGTCCACCAGCTGGTTGTCGAAGGCGCCGCGTTCGCGCGCGCCGCGCGCGGACCTGTCGGTCACGGAGAACACGTAGATGCCGCCGAAGGCAACCAGCATGGAGAACAGCGCGGGATACTCGTAAGGGTAGAGCGCGGTCGCATGGCCAAGGACCTGCACCCAGACGGTGGGGCTGAGCACCGTCAGCACCACCGCGGTCAGCAGGCCCAGCGATCCGCCGATCACGGCGCCGCGGGTCGTCAGTCCCCGCCAGTAGATCGACAGCAGCAGCACCGGGAAGTTGGAGCTGGCGGCGATGGAGAAGGTCAGGCTGACGATGAAGGCGATGGTCTGCTTCTCGAACAGGATGCCAAGCAGGATGGAGAGCACGCCAAGCACGAGCGTCGTCATCCGGGAAACCCGCATTTCCTCCTTGTCCGTCGCGGCACCCTGGCGCAGGACCTTGGCATAGAGGTCATGCGAAATGGCCGAGGAGCCTGCCAGCGCAAGGCCGGCCACGACGGCCAGGATGGTCGAGAACGCCACCGCGCAGATAAAGCCGAGGAAGACGTTGCCGCCCACCGCGTGCGCCAGGTGCACCGCGACCATGTTGACGCCGCCGATCACCGCGCCCGACGCGTTGTGATAGAGCGGATCGGTGGCGACGAGCGCGATCGTGCCGAAGCCGATGATGATGATCAGCGCATAGCCGGTGCCGACGATGCCGGTCGCGTACAGGATGCTCTTGCGCGCGGCCTTGACGTCGCCGACGGTGAAGAAGCGCATCAGGATGTGCGGCAGGCCCGCGGTGCCGAAGATCAGCGCCAGGCCCAGGGACACCGCCGAGACCGGATCGGACACCAGGCCGCCCGGGCTCATGATCGCCGCATGCTTGCCGTGGGCCACGATCGCTTGCGAGAACAGCGCGTTCAGGCTGAAGCCGAAGCGGCTCAGGACCATGAAGGCCATGAAGGCAGCGCCGGCGAGCAGCAGCACGGCCTTGATGATCTGGATCCACGTGGTGGCCAGCATGCCGCCGAAGAAGACATAGACGACCATCAGCACGCCGACCAGCACCACCGCGGCCGTGTAGTTGAAGCCGAACAGCAGCTCGACCAGCTTGCCGGCACCGACCATCTGCGAGACCAGGTACAGCAGCACGATGACGATGGAGCTCGATGCCGAGAACGCGCGGATCGGCCGCTGCTGCAGCCGGTACGAGACCACGTCCGCCAGCGTGAAGCGGCCGAGGTTGCGCAGCGGCTCGGCGATCAGGAACAGGATGATCGGCCAGCTCGCGAGGAAGCCGATCGAGTAGATCAGGCCGTCGTAGCCGCTCGTGAACACCAGCGCCGAGATGCCGAGCAGGGAAGCCGCGGACATGTAGTCGCCGGCGATGGCCCAGCCGTTCTGCATGGCGGTGATCTTGCCGCCCGCGGCATAGTGGTCGGCCACGCTGTTGTTCTTCTTCGCGGCCCAGCGCGTCACCACCAGCGTCGACGCGACGAACACCAGGAACATGGCGATGGCGATGAGGTTCAGGCCCTGGCCCACCGCGGATGTCGCGGCATGGGCCGGCAACGCCGGCAGCGCGGCCAGCAGCAAGGCCGGAGAGAGGAAGATGCGCTTCATTTTGCTGCCCCTTGCTTGATGTCGCTGATCAGCTTGTCGTAGACCGTATTGGTGCGATGCACGTACACCGCCACCAGGAGGAAGGTCACCGCGAACATGCCGAAGCCGACCGGGATGCCCACGCTGGTCGGCAGGCCGGGCGTGAGGGGCCGGCCCAGCAGCGCCGGGTTGAAGGCCAGCGTAAGGATGTAGCCGAAGTACACGGCCAGCATGAGGGCGGTGAGCGTCCATGCGAAGGTACGCCGCGTGCGCACCAGGGACTGGAACCGGGGATCGTTGAGCAGCGGGTTCCGCGCGGGCGGGGGCGGCGGTTCCGCCTTGCGGGCGGCGGGCGGGTAGCTTGTGGCGGTATGTTCCACGGTTGTCTCCATTGGGGGCGTATGTGATGCCGGGCGGCGTTTCGGCAGGCTGCGGGGAGCGCTGCAAGGCGCTGCCACCCGGGATGTCGATGCATGTCGAGGCGGCATGGCGGTCAGAACCGCGTCGACACCGCCGTCTCGCGCATGACGGCTTCCGGCGTGCGATAGCGCTCCGCCATCTGGCGATCGGTCTCGTCCTTGAGTTGTGCCTGCATATATGCGCCCAGGTGGCGGGCGTGCTGGACGATCGCCATGCCTACCTGCACGCGCTCGGCGCTATAGGTCTCCAGCGCCGACGGCACCGAATCGTGGCTCTTCAGGGCTTTTATCAGCGCCATGGCGTCGCCCGCGGCCTTGGTCACGCCCATGCCGCAGTGTGGCCGCGCCACGAAGGCGGCGTCGCCGAGCAGCGCCACGCGGTCGAACGCCATGCGCGGCACCTCGAGATCGAAGATGGGCTGGAACAACGGCTGTGCGGTCTTGGTCACGACCTCGCCGAACTGCGGGGCGAGAAGCGTCAGTGCGGCTTGCTCCATGTCGGCCAGCACGTCGGGGCGGATCAGCGCGGGCGGAATGCCGCCCGGCCAGCGCTTGCCGCTGGCGTCGGTGAGCAAGTCAGGCAGGTCGATATCCTCGCTGGTGGCGCGGTACCAGACAAAGTTGTAGCGGCGCTCGCCGGGCTGCGTGCTGTTGCCCTGGCCGGCAACCGGGTAGCCGAGGATCTGCTCGTGCGCAGGCAGGCAGAAGGCGAACTTCTCGAACAGCATGTCGCGCGTGGGCTGGCTGAGCAGCGTTTCATCCACCAGCCCGCGCCACGCGATATAACCCGCGTACTGGAGCTTGACCTCGGGCAGGAAGCGTTCCCGCAGCGCGGAGCGGAAGCCGTCGGCGGCGATGACCAGGTCGGCGAAATGCATGGAACCGTCGCTGAGCGTAACCGTGGCGCGGTCCGGCTGGCTGTCGACCGCGACCACGGTTGCGCCCGGGCGATAGCTGCCGCCCGAGAAGGCGGAGCGCAGCACGTGGTACATCTTGCCCCACGCCGTCAGCGTCTGGGGCATCTCGCGTTGCGACTGCACGCTGCCGTCCCGGGCCAGCGTGAGCCGCGACTTGACCTGCACGCCGATCGAGTCGTCCACCTCGACGCCGGCCGCGCCAAGCGCCTCGAACAATTCCGGGTGCGTGACAATGCCGGCGCCGCGCCCTGCGAGCGCTTCCGTAACCCGCTCGAAGACCTCGACTTCCCACCCGTCGCGGGCAAGCAGGTTGGCGGCGAACAGCCCGCCCAGCGAACCGCCGACGACGATGGCCTTCGGCCGCTTCGACATGGTTGTCATGATCACTCTCCTGCAGTTTCGAGGCTGCGCGCGCTGTCCGCGGCGCCCGGCATTTCAAGGCCCGCAACCTCGGCTGCGGGATAGTTCAGTTCGATGGTGACGCCGGACGGGTCTTCGATGAAGAGCTGGTGCAGGCCGAGGCTGGGCACGGTGCGGTCCCGCCACGCAATGCCCTCGGCCTTTAGCGTGGCCCACATGTCGGCGACGCCGGTGGCCAGGAAGGCGATGTGGTCGAGCGTGCCGGTGCCGGCTTCCGGCAATGCGCGTTCGCCAAGATAGGCAGCCAGGCCTGCAGGGTTGTCGGGGTCGATGCCGATAATGTGCACGGTGCCGAAGTCGCCTTCGTCGCCGCCCATGTAGAGCCACGCGCCGGGGAAATCGAAAGGCGGGCGGTAGCCCCGCCTGAAGCCGAGGATGCGCTGATAGAAGGCGCAGGACTTCTCGAGATCGGTGCTGCGGATAGAGAAGTGCGCGAGTTTGGTGATTGCCATGGGTACCCTTGCTATTGATCGATCGATTAGTGATCGTGTGATAAATTGTAGGGCAGGCATCGGAAGTGGCCAAGGGCTGGCGAGGGGGTATTTACCCTGATGGGTGGGCCGGCCGGCTATCCCTGCGTGCATCAAGGGCCGCGTCGCGGGGCCCGGTGACGCCGAACGCAGATTGCCGCGTCAGTGTCGTGCGCTAGCCATGATGCGATCACCCGCGCCGATCCCTTGTTCGCTCATCTGCGCGGCCTGCGCGAGCTGGTCCTGCTATCAATGCGGGTTTGCGCGGCGATGATTCCGTCCGCGCAGGGCGCGGATCAATGGCGGGCTGTACAGGTTGCCGCGGTATTTCGGCAAGCCCGGGTCGTTCCGCAAGTCGCTCGCCGCAAGCCGGCCTGGCGCCGGGCTAGCCCTTGCGGCGGCCGGCAGCCGGCCCAACGGGGCGATTCATCGCGGCTTCGATGAGCGCCAGCATCCGCTTGCCGGCCGCCGTCAGCGGCCGGTCGGCCCGCACCATGACCTTGGTGCGGGCGGATTCCAGCGCCTGGTTCGCCGTCCGCACCGCGACCACTTCACCGCGCGCGGCCTCGCTCGCCACCGCGCTGCCGGACAGGAAGGTCACGCCGAGCCGGGCGACCACAAAGCGCTTGAGCATCGCGATGGAGCTGGTCGTGAAAGCCGGGATGAGCTGCACACCTTCGGTGAACTCGGCCAGGCGCACGAGCTGGTGCAGGCCGAATCCCGGGCCCATGGTGGCGACGGGATAGGCGCTGATATCCTGCAGCGTGGGGGGCCGCCGCGCCTGCGCCAGCGGATGGCCGGCCCAGGCCACCGCGCAGATCGGCTGCGTACGCTCGCTGACGACGCGGATGCCCGCATCGGCCGGCGGGCTCAGGACCACGCCGATATGCGCTTCGTCAGCCGTCACCATGCGCACGGCCTCGGCGGCGCTGGCGAACTCCACCGACACCTGCACGCCCGGGTATTGCCGGCAGAATACGTCGAGGATGCCGTCCATAAGGAGATCGCCATACCCTTCGCCGGCCACGATGCGCAGCGAGCCGCGGCGCAATCCGCCCAGGTCGTCCAGCCGCTCGCGCAGCGCCTCTTCGCTGGCCAGCCGATTGCGGCAGTGATCCATCACCAGCGCTGCCGCTTCGGTGGGCACCACGCCGCGGCCCTTGCGCTCGAACAGCGCCACGCCGAGTTCGTTCTCCAGCTGCTGGATCTGCCTGCTGACCACGGATGGCTCGACGTTCATGCGGTCTGCCGCGCCGCGCAGCGATCCGCAACTGGCGGCTTCATAGAAGTAGGCCAGGCGCTTCTCGTTCAAGGTCGTATTCGCCATAAATCTGCAGTGTCCGGGGTTGTCTCTGCGTCAGTCTTCTGCGTCGTCAGTTGACTTGTCTGCTGCCTTGTCTGCTGCCCTGTCTGTTGACTTGAAAGCAACGGTAATCACCGAAATCATACATTGATCGTACCAATTGGGCGGGCCAATAATCCGCCATCGATTCCACCAAAGAGCAACGCCCAACGCCATGTCGTCCGCCCCCCACTTCTGCAATGTGAGTGACCTCGAGGCCAGCGCCCAAGGTCTTCGCGCGATCCGCCGCCGCATACACCAGCACCCCGAGCTGGCCTACAACGAGCTGGAAACGGCCGCGCTGGTCAGCCGCATGCTCCGTGAGTGGGGCTACGACGTGGTCGAGGGTGTCGGCGGCACCGGCGTGGTGGCGAGCCTGCAGGCCGGCAACGGCGGCCGCAGCATCGGCATCCGCGCCGACATGGACGCCTTGCCCATCCAGGAAGCGACGGGTTTGCCGCACGCCAGCCGGATGCCCGGCATCATGCATGCCTGCGGCCACGACGGCCACACCACGATGCTGCTGGGCGCCGCGCAGTATCTGGCGGCGCAGCGGAGGTTCGATGGCACCCTGAGGCTCTACTTCCAGCCCGCGGAGGAAGCGGGCGTCGACAGCGGCGCGCAGCGCATGATCGCAGAAGGCCTGTTCAAGCGTTTCCCCTGCGACGCCGTCTTCGGCATGCACAATCATCCGGGCGAGCCGGCGGGCAGGTTCCTGTTCCGCAGCGGCGCCTTCATGGCTGCCGGCGACAAGGTCACCATCACCGTGCACGGCAAGGGCAGCCACGCCGCGCGCCCGCACCTGAGCATCGATCCCGTGGTGGTCGCGTCGAGCATCGTGATGGCGTTGCAGACCATCGTGGCCCGCAACGTGAATCCCGCCTCCACGGCAGTGGTCACCGTCGGTGTGTTGCGCGCCGGCTCGGCGAACAACGTGATACCTGCCTCGGCGACGCTGGAACTCAGCGTGCGCTCCTTCGACCCTGCCGTGCGCGAGCTGCTGCGCACGCGCATCGAGGCGCTGGTCCAGGCGCAGGCGCTGAGCTACGGCGCCAGCGCCGAGGTGGACTATATCTATGGCTACCCGGTCGTCGTCAACAGCGAGCCCGAGACCGCCTTCGCCATCGAGGTGGCGCGAGAGCTGGTCGGCGCGCAAGGCGTCGACGCCAGCTTCGAGCAGGTGATGGCCAGCGAGGACTTCGCGTTCATGCTGCAGGAGCGGCCGGGCTGCTTCCTGCGCCTGGGCAACGGCGTCGGCCTCGGCGCGGGAGAGGGCGGGTGCATGGTCCATAACCCTGGCTACGACTTCAACGACGACAACCTGCCGGTCGGCGCGGCCTTCTGGGCGCGGCTGGTAGAGCGCTACCTGCCCGTCGCGTGAGCCCCCGCCGCCCGACTTTCCTTGATTTCGCCATTCTTCCGGTCTACACCCATGAAACGCATTTCCCGAGTCCTGTTCGCCATGCTTGGCCTGATGACACCGCTGCTGGCAGCCTCGCAGCCGGCCTATCCTTCCAAACCGGTCAGGATCGTGGTGGGTTATGCCCCTGGCGGCTCCGCTGACTCGGTGGCGCGGCTGCTGGCAAGCCGCCTCTCCGTGCAGATGGGCCAGCCCTTCGTCGTGGAGAATCGTCCCGGCGCGGCCAGCAGCATCGCGGCCAACTCGGTGGCCCGCTCCACCAGCGACGGCTACACCCTGTTCCTTGGCTCCAATGCCAACGCCATCAACGCCACGCTGTACAGGAAGCTGTCCTTCGATATCCAGAAGGACTTCATCCCCGTGGCCCTGGTGACCAGCTTTCCCAATGTGATGGTGGTCAATCCGGCACTGCCCGTGAAATCGGTCGCCGATTTCATCGCCTATGCCAAGGCCCACCCCGACGCGGTCAACTTCGGCTCGTCCGGGGTCGGCTCGTCGACGCATCTGTCCGGCGAGATGTTCAAGTCGATGGCCGGCATCCGCATGGAGCACGTGCAATACAAGGGCAGCGCGCCGGCCCTGACCGACCTCATGGCCGGGCAGGTCCAGGTGATGTTCGACAACGCACCGTCCGTGCTGCCCTTCATCAAGAGCGGCAAGCTGCGCGCGCTGGCAGTCACCAGCAGCCAGCCGCAGGCGTTCGCGCCCGGCGTGCCGACCGTGGCTGCATCGGGCCTGCCGGGCTTCGAGGTGAAGTCCTGGTATGGGCTCTTTGCCCCCGCGAGCACCGCGCCGGCGATCGTCGATGCGCTGAACAGGCAGGTGAATGCCGCGCTGCGCGACCCGTCGGTGCGGGCAAGCCTCGCCACGCTTGGCGCCGTGCCGGAAGGCGGCTCGTCCGAGGCCATGCGCACGCACCTGTCGCGCGAAATCCCGAAATGGGCGGCCGTGATCCGCAGCTCCGGCGCAGCCGCCGAATGAGCGGGCGGCGGTTCCCCTGATCGATTTGCCAACCAGTGAGACCCGACATGCAATTCCTGGCTCTTTCCCGCATGCGCACGGACCTGTACGCCGACGCCGATTTCGCACCGTATCTCGAAGACGAGGCGCAGCGCGCCCGCACGCTGTATGCCGAAGGCCACCTGCGCCAGATCTGGTATCGCGGCGACGAACGCGGCGCCGTCTCCATCCTCGAAGCTGGCAGCCTTGGCGAGGCACAGGCGATGGTGGATTCACTGCCGCTGGTGAAGGCCGGCATGCTGCAGATCCTGCATGTCATTCCATTGCTGCCTTACCGCGGCTTCGGCCCGCGCGCCTGAGCGTAGTCCCGCAACGGGCTTCGAAGGCACCGCACTCGCGAGTGCCTTCATCCGCTTTCATCGCCTTCATCGCCTTCATCCGCCCTCGAGCCTGAGCCCGCGGTCGGGCGTGAAGGCATGCCGCAGCCTTCTGCGGCGATTGCGGCGTTACACTGTCTTCGCAGCTATGCGGTCCGGTCGCAGGATCGGGCACCGCGTCGGGCACTACGGCATCGGAGAACAGGCATGCACCTTGGCGCGCCACCGCGTACGACTCCACGCACAGTCTGGCGCCGCGCAAGGTCGCGTCCTCGCCAGGCGGTCGTCCTGTGCTTCGCGGCGGTGTTCATCGTTACGCTGGTTCTTGCCGGGCGCCAGTATTTCCTTGTCCGTGCACGAGAACTGGATCTGCGCGCGCATCGGCTGGAACTGCAGGGCCTGGCGCTGGACGCCGATATTCGCGGCGCCAAGCGACAGATGCGCTTTCTGCGCAACAGCGCCCAGCATTATCTCGCCGAGCAATCGGCGCAGGTCGATCCGGCAGCGGACGAGCCGCTGCGCAAGGCGCTCGCCGCGCAGGACAATCCGCTGTGGAGCCTCCAGGTGCCGGATGCCGATGCGCCGGTCCGCGGCATCGGCTCGCAGCAACTGAGGCGGATTCCCGGGCTGGGCCGCCGGGACTCGACCCTGCTCGAGGATCTGAAGCTGTCCCGCGTGATGAGCCAGTTGCTGGCCGTCCAGTATCGGATGAGCGCGGATCTGGCGCATGCCTTCTTCGTTTCGGCAACTGGCGTTGTCGTTGCCTGCCCGCCGGTGGCGGACGAGCAGGTCGCCGCCTTTGTCGAGCTGTTCGCTTCATCGGGGCTGTTCAGCCCCGCGCGAGAACGCCTGCCGGACCACGACGTGATCTTCGACCCGGTCCTTGGGCGAAGAAGCCTTGCGGGACCGCTTTTGCTGTTTGCCACCCCGGTGATCCTCGACGGCGCGATTCGCGGTGCCATCGTATTCGAGATCCCGCAGAGACGCATCCAGGACTACCTGCATGCCGCGACCAGCCACGACGATACCCGCGCGCTCGTGGACCGGCGCGGAACGCTCATCGCATCGAGCGAGAGCACGTTTACCGTCACGGACGAAAGCTGGCTGAAGACGCTGCCGGCATACTGGAGCGGCCTGGCGGTCCCGACGCTGTTCCGGGCTGGCGGCGGTATGTTGAGTGTCCGCCAGGACTTTCTCCTGTACAGAAAGCTGGAAAACGCCGACCTCGTGCTGCTCGACCATGTGCCGGCGGGAACGTTGTTCCTGGCCGTGGTCGGCCAGTTCAGCGTGCCGTTCGCCGGTATCTGGCTACTGCTGGGCCTCCTGCTGTGGGCGACGCTTGCCGTGGTCGACCAGTTGCTGAAGCGGCAGATGATACTGGGCGACCAGTTGCGGGAGCTCACGCGCGTGGACGCGCTGACCAGACTGGCAAACCGGCGGCGGCTGGAAGCGGACTTCGATGTCCTCACGCGGGGGCGCCGCATCGAGCGGCCCATCTCGCTGTTGATGATCGATATCGACCACTTCAAGCATGTCAACGATAGCTGGGGCCATGCGGCCGGCGACGAGGCCCTCAAGACACTGGCAACCGTGACGCGGGCAGTGGCGCGGCCGCAGGATCTGGTGGCTCGCTACGGCGGGGAGGAATTCTGCGTCCTGCTGCCGGATACCTCGCTGGATGAAGCTGCGCGGATTGCGGAGCGGATGCGGCTTGCCATTGCCCAGGCTGTGTGTACGCTCCCGGAGGCGACCTTGCCGGAGACCGCACCCGGCCGGGAGATTCGATTCACGGTGTCGATTGGCGTGGCGGAGCTGATTGCCGACGCATGCCGCGATCTTGGCGAACTGGTCGCGGTCGCAGACCGGAGGCTATATGCGGCCAAGGACGACGGCAGAAACAGGGTGGTGGCGCAAGAATCGACGCGCGGGACGGATGTCCCCTGAACGCGCCGGTGGTCGCGCCTCTGGGGCGCGGCCACCGGCGGCAGGGCGGCTTACTGCAGGTTGCCGGCCACGGCGATGGTCTGGCCCGTGATGTAGTTCGAGTCCGGCGAGCAGAACAGGTACACGCCACCGGCGGCTTCTTCCGGGGTGCCCCCGCGGCCGAGCGGGTTGCGCTGGGCGTGGGTCTTGAGCATTTCCGGATTCAGGCCGACGCGGATGTCGCGGCCGTCGATGTTCACCGTGGCGCCGGCCTTGGCATCGGCCGAGGTCATGCGCGTGTGGATCAGGCCGAACGCCACGGCGTTGACGTTGACGTTGAAGCGGCCCCATTCGCGGGCGATGGCGCGCGTCATGCCGATCACGCCGGCCTTGGCGCCGGAGTAGTTGATCTGGCCGGCGTTGCCGTTGAGGGCCGAGGTCGACGAGATATTCACGATCTTGCGGTAGACCTCGCGCCCGGCTTCCTGGTCGGCGGCGTGCAAGGCCTTGATGTGCGGATAGGCGGCGCGCAGGATGCGAAAGGGCGCGGTCATGTGGCAGTCGAGGATGGCGTACCACTGCTCGTCGCTCATCTTCTGCACCACGTCGTCCCAGGTGAAGCCGGCGTTGTTGACGAGGATGTCGATGCTCTTGAAGTTCGTCATCGCGGTGTTGACGAAGCGCTCGGCGAAATCCGGCGCGCTCACGTTGCCCACGCAGGCCACGGCCTCGACGCCCATGGCCTTGAGTTCTTCCACGGTCTGGTGCGCCGGCTCGGCGTCCAGGTCGTTGATCACCAGGCGTGCGCCTTCGCTGGCCAGGCGCCTGGCGATGGCGTTGCCGATGCCGCGGCCCGAACCGGTGACCAGTGCCACCTTGCCGTCAAGTGTTCCCATGTCTTGTCTCCTGAGTATCAAGTAGTTACAGCGCGACGACAGCGTCGCCGAGGATCTTGGTTTCGCCATACTGGTTGGCGGTCTGGATTTCCAGCTTGATGCGGCGCTCGCCGTTCTTTTCCATTTTTTCCACCACACGGCCGCTGCAGGTGATGCGGTGGCCGAGGTGCGTGATGCCGACGAAGCGCACGCCGAACTCGCGCAACTGGCGCTGGTCCACCCACAGGGTCAGCAGGCGGCCCAGGTAGGCCATCGACAGCATGCCGTGCGCGAACACGTCTGGCATGCCGGCCTTGCGCGCGAAGTCGGTGTCGATATGGATCGCGTTGTGGTCGTTCGAGGCGCCGGCAAACAGCGCCAGCGTGGTGCGGTTGACCGCTCCCAGCGTCAGCGGGGGCAGGGTATCGCCGACCTGGATCTGGTCGAAGCTCAGATTGTTCATTCGGATTCTCCGTTTCAGCCGTTGCGTTGGACCAGCACGCTGCGCAGGTCGGCCACGTGCTCGCCGGCCTGGTTGGTCACGCGCGTCTCGCGCACCACGAAGTCCAGCGCGCCGCCTTTCTTCTCGTAGATGTCGGAGATGCGGGTCTGCAGGTGCAGCGTATCGCCGGCATAGGCCATGCGGTGGTAGATGAAGGACTGCTCGCCGTGCAGGATGCGTTCGACCTTGATGCCAAGCTCGTCGCGCCARCCGCTCGGCGGCTGCGCCAGCTCCAGCGAGAACAGGAAGGTAGGAGGCAGCGGCAGGGCCGGGTGGCCGGCGTCGCGCGCGGCGGACTCGTCCGTATAGACCGGGTTGGTCTCGCCGGTGGCCTTGGCGAAGAAGCGCAGCTGGCTGGGGGCGGCGGTGGTGCGGAAATCCGCAATCACCTTGCCGATGAATTTCTTGTCGATCATGTCAGGGATTCCGTCGGGGCAGGGGAAGGGTCGGGGTCCGGGGTCCGGCGTCCGGGAGTTGCGGCCGGACGCCGGGCATCGTCATCCGTGCTTCTTGTAGACCGTGACGACGCACGCGCCGCCCAGGCCCAGGTTGTGCGACAGCGCCACCTTGGCGCCTTCCACCTGGCGCTGGTCGGCGGTGCCGCGGATCTGGTGGGTCATCTCGTAGCACTGGGCGAGGCCGGTGGCGCCGAGCGGGTGGCCCTTGGACAGCAGGCCGCCCGACGGGTTGACGACCCAGCGTCCGCCATAGGTGTTGTCGCCGTCGTTGACCAGCTTCTCGCCTTCGCCTTCCTTGCACAGGCCAAGGCCTTCGTAGGTCAGCAGCTCGTTCTGCGCGAAGCAGTCGTGCAGCTCGATCACATCGATATCGTCGGGGCCGATGCCGGCCTGTTCATAGACGCTCCTGGCGGCCGAGCGCGTCATCTCCGCGCCCACCACGCGGATCATGTCCCTGGTGTCGAAGGTGGCGGGCACATCGGTGGTGAGCGCCTGGGCGGCGATCAGCACGTCGGTGCGCAGGCCATGCTTGCGGGCGAATTCTTCCGAGACCACGATCGCGGCGGCGCCGCCGCAGGTCGGCGGGCAGGCCATCAGGCGCGTCAGCACGCCGTCCCACAGCATCGGCGCGGCCATCACGTCTTCGGTGCTCACGATGTTGCGGAATACCGCCAGCGGATTGCGCGCGGCGTGCTGGCTGGCCTTGGCGCGGATCCTGGCGAAGGTTTCCAGCCTGGTGCCGTACTTCTTCATGTGCGCCATGCCGGCGCCGGCGAACTGGCGGATGGCGTTGCTCAGGCCGTCGGGGCGCCCGACCAGTTCGTCGACCAGGTTGTTGGCGCGCTCCAGCGCGCTGGCGCGGTCGGTCCAGGCGGATTTCAGCGCGCCCGGCACCATGAACTCGAAGCCCACCGCCAGTGCGCAGTCGACCACGCCGCTTTGCACGGCCTGCCGCGCCAGGAACAGCGCGGACGAGCCGGTGGCGCAATTGTTGTTGACGTTGATGACCGGGATGCCGGTCATGCCGACCTGGTAGAGCGCCTTCTGGCCGCAGGTGGAATCGCCATAGACGTAGCCGGCATAGGCCTGCTGCACGTCGGCGTAGTCGATGCCGGCATCCTCCAGTGCCTGGCGGATGGCAATCGCGCCCATCGTGTCATAGGTTTCGCTGGTGCCGGGCTTCTTGAACGGGACCATGCCGACGCCGGCGACGAATACTTTACGAGTCATGTCATTCTTCCTTCGCTTGCTTGGGATTGCGCTGGCATGTTCAGAGCTTGCGCGAGATCAGGTCGCGCATGACCTCGCTGGTGCCGCCATAGATCCGCGTCACGCGCGCATCGACGAAGGCGCGGGCCACCGGGTACTCGAGCATGTAGCCGTAGCCGCCGTGCAGCTGCACCATCTCGTCGAGCGCGCGGCCCAGGGCTTCGGTGGCATACAGCTTGGCGATCGCGGCTTCTTCCAGCGTCAGGCGGCGGCGCACGTGCTCGGCCAGGTAGTGGTCCACCAGCAGGCGTACCGCCACGGCCTGCGCCTTGATGTCGGCCAGCTTGAACTTGGTGTTCTGGAAGTCCCACACGGTCTGGTTGAAGGCCTTGCGGTCCTTCACGTAGTTGATGGTGTGCTCGAGGCACACTTCCAGCTTGGCGGCGGCGCCCACGGCGATGCTCAGGCGCTCCTGCGGCAGCTCGCCCATCAGGTAGGCAAAGCCCTTGCCTTCTTCGCCGAGGCGGTTGGCCACCGGCACGCGTACGTTGTCGAAGAACAGCTCGGCGGTGTCCTGCGCGTACTGGCCCACCTTGTCGAGCTTGCGGCCGCGGCGGAAGCCGTCGCGCTCCGCTTCCACCACGATCAGGCTGACGCCGCGCGAGCCGGCGCCGGGATCGGTCTTGCACACCATGATGATCAGGTCGGCGTTCAGGCCGTTGCTGATAAAGGTCTTGCTGCCGTTGATCACGTACTCGTCGCCTTCGCGCACGGCGGTGGTGCGCACGGCCTTGAGGTCGCTGCCGGTACCCGGCTCGGTCATGCCGATGGCCAGGATGGCTTCGCCCGAGCACACCTTGGGCAGCCAGCGCTGCTTTTGCTCGTCGCTGCCCAGGCGGTTGATGTACGGGGCAATGATGTCGGAATGCACGCCGAAGCCCAGGCCGCTGACGCCGGCGCGCGCCAGTTCTTCGTTGTAGATCGCGCAATGGCCGAAGTCGCCGCCGCCGCCGCCGTACTCGGTCGGCAGCGTGATGCACAGCAGGCCTTCGCGGCCGGCCTTGAGCCAGGTTTCGCGGTCGACCACGCCGGCCTTGTCCCATTTGGCCTGGTGGGGAACGCACTCGCGTTCGAGGAAGCGGCGCACCGTGGTGCGGAACATTTCGTGGTCGTCGCGGAAGACGGTACGGGTGACTTGCATGGAAAGCTCCGGGAAGATGGGGTAAGGGGCTCGATACGGTGTCAGCGCACGCAGGCGATGTGCGCCGCGGGTTCGGGGTGGAACAGTTGTTCGACGAGATGGGCGCGGCGCGCGCGGGTGGCGGCCTGGTTGACATAGCCTTTGTCGGCGATCTCGTTGGCATCCATCGAAGGCGGCTCGGCCATCAGCATCAGGCGCTGCACGCTCAGGCTGCTGGCGCCGCCGCCCTGGGCGCGCAGCCGCTCGCTGAGCGTGTTCACCACCAGCGGGTGGCGCACCAGCGCTTCGGCGTCCAGGTCGGCCAGTGCCGGGTCAAGCTCGCGGCAGGCCGCGAGGTTGGGCCAGGCCAGCGCGGCCAGGTAGTCGTGATCGTGGCCGCAGACGACGGCATCGCTCAGCAGCGGCGCGCATTTGTCGACCAGTGCCAGGCGCACCGCGCCGGTCCGCACCCAGGTGCCGTTGGTCAGCTTGAAATCCTCGACCACGCGGCCGGCGAACGTCAGGCCGCGGGCCGGATCGGCGGGATCGGCCAGGCGCACGGCGTCGCCCAGGCAGAAGTAGCCTTCCTCGTCGAAGGCCGCGGCAGTGAGGTCGGGACGATTGACATAGCCGGCAAAGACGAAGGGGCCGCGCATGCGGATCTCGTAACGTCCGTCGCCGCCGTCGAGCGGCACCAGCTTGACTTCGGCGCCCGGCATCGGCACGCCGACATTGCCGACGCCGTCGGTGGCCCAGCTGCAATACACGCCCATGCCGGTGGTCTCGGTGGAGCCCAGGCCGGAGCAAAAGACAATGCGCTCGCCCACGGTCTGTTCGGCCGCGCGCTGGATGCGTTGCCACACGTCGCGCGGCAGGCTGGCGCCGCCATAGCTGAACATCACCGCGTTGGCGAACAGGCTGCGCGCGAGCGCCGGGTCGCGTTCGATCTCGGCGACCAGCACGGCCCAGGCGGACGGCACGCTGGTGAACACGGTGGGCGAGACCTCGCGCAGGTTGCGCACGGTGCGCTGGAACAAGCCGGGCACGGGGCGCCCGTCGTCGATATGGTGGGTGGCGCCCAAGGCAACGGCGCGCGTGAAATTGAGCACGCCGCCCAGGCCATGGTGCCAGGGCAGCCAGTCGAGGAACACCGGCTGCCGCTCGACGAGGGCGGCGAGGTTGTTCGCGTAGTAGGCGGTCACGGCCGCGAGATTGCTGTAGGCGATGGCAACCCCCTTGGGTACGCCGGTGGAGCCCGAGGTGAACAGCACGCGCACGGTGTCGGCGGGGCGAATGGCGGCGCGGGCGCTGGCCAGCGCGGCCAGCCGCGCGGGCGTCAGCTCGGTGGCGGTCAACGTGCTCCAGGCAAGCTGGCCGGCCGCCGCGCCCTCCACCGCGATGACCTGCGCCTCGGGGCGTTCGAGGGCTGCGATGGCGCGCTCGAAGGGCGCGGCTGCCTGGACGAAGAACGCCGCCGGCGGCACCAGCCCGGCAATGCCTTTGAGGCGCGCGAAATCGCGGCTGATGGTGGCATAGGCGGGCGACACCGCGGCGGCGGGCACGCCCACGTATTCGGCGGCCAGCAGCAGGACCGCCTGCTCGATGGAGTTGCCTGACAGCAGCATCAGCGGCCGGTCTTGCCCGAGGCCGAGCTCGAGCAGGGCGGCTGCCACGGCCTGGACCTGGTGCCACAGTTCGGTCCAGCTGATCGAGCGCCAGGCCCCCTGCGCATCGCGCTCGCGGAAGGCGGCATTGGCGCCGCGCTGGTCCGCCCATTGGGGCAGGAAGTCGGCCAGGCCTTGCTGCGGGATGACGGCGGGCGGGGTCGCGCAGCGCAGCAGCAGCGTGCCGTCGTCGCGGCGCTCGACCAGCGTGGGGCGCTCGGGAAGCCCGGCGGGCCGGTAGACGGGAACGACGGGACGGTCGGCGGCAGCCGGCGCGTGCGCGGCCATTGGAGTGTTCATTGCACCTGTCTCCTGGGCTGGATGCGCGGGTGCGCGCCAGCCGTTTGTTCTTGCTCTGTGTGTTCCCGGGGCCAGCTATCGATGCGGATTCGCGATGCGGATTCGCGCGATTGCAGCGGGTATTGGCATGTCGCTAAGTTACCGCCAAGGGGGGGCGCGCCATAACCACCCGCGTCAGGTGGTTCCGCCTGCGGCCCGGGTGGCCCTGGGCACGGCAACGGGACGATCGCCGACGGGCCGGGCCGCCGCGCGGGGCGTCAGGGCATGCCAGCGCGGGCCATGCGCGGGCACGCGCCGCCGGCTGGCCGACGGCGGCGCCCGGCGGCCAGGAGGAGAAGGAAAGAGAAGGAAAGGAGCGGGGAAAGGGGAAGGGAACGGCGCGGGGCCGGGGCGCCGCGCGCGGCAGGCTCAGCCGCCCTGGCCAGGCAGGTCGGCGTCCGGGTCCGCATCCAGTGCCATGTCGCGCACGCGCGCCACGGCCTCGTCGCGGCTGCTGACACCGAGCTTGCGGAAAATGTTCCGCAGGTGCCATTTCACGGTTTCCGGCGACAGGCCCAGCGTGCGCGCGATCTTCTTGTTGGGCAGCGCTTGCCCGAGCAGCCGCACCACATCGGCCTCGCGCTCGCTAAGCGCTTCCGCGCCGGTAGCGGCCAGCCCGCCGGCGCCGGCTACCGCAGGTGCGGCGGGTGCGGCAGGCGCGGCGGGCATGCCGGCCGCCTGTGCTGCCTGCGCGGAGGACAGGCGCTCGACGTAGAAGGCCAGCAAGGGATCGAGCGCCTGGTCCTGCATGATCGCGCCGAGCAGGTCGAGTGCCGCCGGCTCCGCATCGAGCAGGCTGCGTACCAGGCCGAGACGATGGCCCCGGCGCAAGGCCGCCAGCAGCTTGTCGCGCGCGGGCTCGGGCATGCCCAGGCGGAAGTCCACCACCGCGCCCTGCCATTGCAGCTGGGCCACGTGGCGCTGCCAGCCACGCGCGTCGCACAAGGCGATCAGCGGCGCCAGGCGCTGCGCCGCGCCCGCCAGGTCGTCGTGCGCCAGGCATAGCTGGATGCGCGCGCGCTCGGCCACCACGCGGATCTCATCGAGTGCGCTTGGCTGCGTGTGGGGGTGGCGTGCGTCGATGACATCGAGCCGCGCCAGCGCGGCATGCGCGGCATCCGGGTCGCCATTCGACAGGTGTCGCCGGACTTGTTCGCCGAGGCTATGGGCCAGCAGGCGGTCCAGGCCCAGTTGTGCGGCGTACTCCTCCAGCCGCTCCAGGTAGGCCGATGCATCGAGCCGGTGGCCGGCGGCCCAGTGGCATGCCGACAACACCATCAGCACGCGCAGCACCGAGTCCGGAATCGAAACCCGCTCGAGCACATCCACGCGGTCTTCCAGCAGCCGGCGCGCGCCAGCGATGTCGTTTTGTTCGTAGAGCACTTCGCCGAGCAGCGCGGCGGCGAAGCAGCCGGGCTCGGCCGCCGCGCTGCCGGCCCTGTCCGCTTCGTACAGGACGTCACGGCAGATGCGCTCGACCTGGATCATCTTGCCTTCCAGGGCGAAGCTGAAGCCCACCACGCAGCGCCCGTTCAGGCTGCCGGAGGCGGTGCCCAGCAGCGGCGTGCCTTCGACCAGCAGCGGCGGCGCTTCGGCCTGGATGCGGCGCGCGCGCTCGTACTCGCCCAGGTGCATGTACAGCCACGACAGCAGGTTGTTGCGCCCGCCCACGGTGGCCGGCTCGACACCGGCGGGCGTCTGCAGCATCTCCGGCAGCAGGGACATCGCGCTGTCGGTGTCGTCGCGCTGCACCGCCAGCCCGAAGCGCAGCATGGTGAGGCGGTAGCGGGCGAGCAGGTCGTCTGGCGCAATGTCGGCAAGCAGGCGTTCGATGCTGGCCGCGGCTGCGTCCAGCTCGCGTGCGAAGGTCTGCATCTGCAGGGTCAGCAGGCGCAGCTTGATGCGGGCCTGGATTTCCTCGGGCGGCAACAGGCGCATCAGCCTGATCAGCTTGCGCTGTTCGCCCCTCGCGCCGAGCGTGCCGGCATGTTCCTGCACCAGGTCGGCGGCCGCGGCGGTCTCGCCCGCCAGCACGGCGTGGCGCACCGCCTCCTCCAGCAGGCGATGGGCGCGGAACCAGTGCCAGGCAGCCGTGTGCACGGCACGCTGCTGGCCTTCGCTGCGCGCGCGGAAGCGCTCCAGCAAGGTCTCGCGCAGCAGCGGGTGCAGGCGGTACCAGGTCTCGCGATCCGGCCCGTCGACCGGGGCGATAAAGAGGTTGTCGCTGTCGAGCCGCGCCAGTAGCGCGACCGCATCGGCCGAGGTTTGCGACTGGTCGCCCAGCGCCACGCACAGCGAGGCGCTGAAGCGCTGGCACGCGGCCGCGCGCACCAGCAGCTCGGCTTCGGCCGGCGCCAGGCGGGCCAGCACTTCGCGCTCGAAATAGTCGGCGAAGGCACCGGCGTCCTGCACATTGGCGCGCACGAAGGCGTCGGCCGACGATACGCCATCGATGAGCTGCTTGCGCCGCTTCCAGCGCGTGGCAAACAACTGCAGCCCGGCCACCCAGCCATCGGTCAGCTCGTGCATCAGGCGCGCGTCGCGCGTGGTGATGTCGCTCAGCTGCGCCTTCAGGAAGCGCTCGGACTCCGCCAGCGTGAAGCGCAGGTCGCGCTGGTCCAGCTCCAGCACCAGGCCCTGGTCACGCAGGCGGCCGAGCGAGAGCGGCACGGTGCCGCGCGATGCCAGCGCGATATGCAGGTTGGCGGGCGCGTAGTCGAACAGCCACTGCAGTGCCTCATGGACCCGCGCGTCGGCAAGATGCTGCAGTTCGTCGAGTACCAGGACCAGTTCGCGCGGATGCGCGGCGATGCCCTGCACGAGCGCTAGCACGGTGCGCTCGACCGCTTCGGGGTCCACGCCGCGCCCGCCCAGCAGCGCCGCTTCGCGCACGATCGCGGGATCGACCCGGGCCAGGCTGCCCAGCAGGGCATCGAGCAAGCGCGCCAGGTCGTTGTCGTCGGCGGACAGGGTCAGCCATGCCACGTCGAAGCCAAGCGTCAGCAAGGCCTGGCGCCACGCCAGCAGCGTCGCGGTCTTGCCGCAGCCGGCCGGGCCTTGCAGCACGATCGCGCGCCGGCGCCGCGCCTCGGTCAGCTGGGCCAGCAGGCGTTCGCGCGCCAGCACCCTGACCGTGTCGCGCGGCGGCTGCAGCTTGGCCTGGCCGGTGGCGTCCGGTGCCGCGCCGGGAAGTGGGCTTGCGCCGGGGGTGGAGGGACTTTGCGGCATAGGTAACCGGTGCCTTCTTGCTGGCCTGGCGCAGGCCATGCCGGCAAGCGCCAGGCGCAGATGAAATGGTGCATTGTACAGCGCACCTGCCGCGGCCCGGGCCTTGCCGGGGCCGGCGCGCACCGCTTTTTTGCGCGGGATTCGCCGCGCTTGCGCGTGGCCTGCGCGCGCGGCCACGGGGGCCACCCGGATCAGGTGGGGGAGCCGGGACAGGGGCTCGCGCAATGCCACCCTAGTATATATTTCGCGCAATCGGCGAAGGTGCGCGTTCTCCCCGGTTACGCGCACCTTCGGGACGCCCGACCTTCACCGGGGCAAGCCGGCCGTACCTTCGCGTGCCGCCCGACGGTCTTGCCGAGAGCCGAAATCCGATGCAACGGTATCATCCTGTTCCCCCTGCCGAAGTGGCGCCGCCACGCCTTGGCAAGCGCCTGATCGTGCGCGAAGCCTTGCTCGCCAGCCTGCACGACGCGCGCCAGCGCAAGCTCGTGCTGATCACCGCCGGTGCCGGCTTCGGCAAGACAACCCTGATGGCGCAGTGGCGCCAGAAGCTGATCCGCGAAGGCGCCAGCGTGGCGTGGCTGTCGCCATGCGCCGGCGAGGATGCGCCGCAGGCATTGTGGGCAGGCCTGCGCGCCGCCTTGCTTCATGCGGCAGGCCCCGGCGCCCAGGCGGCATGTCCGGACGATGCGCAGGCCGCGCCGCAACGCCTGGCTGCTGGCCTGGTCCGGGCGCTGGCCACCGCGCGCGAAGAACTGTACGTAATGATCGACGAGTTCGACCGCGTCGGCGACCCCGCCAGCCGGGCCTTGCTGCAGGCCATCCTCGAAGCGCGGCTGCCCAACCTGCACCTCGTCATCGCATCGCGCAAGGCGCCGGCGCTGTTGCTGGGCCGGCTGCGCGCGCTGGGCGAACTGGGCGAGTTGGGCGGCGCCGACCTGGCATTCTCGTATCCGGAAACACTCGCCTTCCTGAAATTGCATCGCGACGCACGCGTGGACCTGGATGCCGCCACGCGCCTGCACTCGCTCAGCGACGGCTGGCCTGCCGGGCTGCAACTGCTGTCGGCCTCGCTCAAGCAGGGGCAGCGCCATCCCGCTCGCCTGCGCGCACTGGCGCCCCATGCCGATCGCCTGCATGCCTACTTGCTGGAGGATGTGCTTGCCGGCCTGCCGGGCGAGTTGCTCGCCTTCATGCAGTCGGTCTCGGTGCTGCCGCGCTTCAATGCGGCGCTGGCCGCCTTTGTCACGGGCGCCGGCCACGCCGCGGCGCTGATCGAGGCGATCGACGCGCACGGCTCGTTCCTGCTGCCCGCGCACGCGCACACGTGCTCGCCCACGGATGAGGCGGGCGACTGGTACCGCTTCCATCCGATGTTTACCGCATTCCTGGCGCAGCGCCTGGCAGCCGGCCAGGAGGACGTGGCCGCGCTGCATCGCCGTGCCGCCGCATGGTTCGTGCGGCAAGGGGACTTCGCCGAGGCGGTGCCGCACGCGCTGCTGGGCAAGGATTTCGATGCTGTCGCCGGCCTGGTGGAGCGCGCGCTGCCGGCCCTGCCCAGCCTGAGCCAGCTGCGGGCCTTCCGCCAATGGATCGAAGCCGTGCCGTGCGAACGGCTGGCGCCGCATCCGCGCCTGCTGCTGCTTGCCGGCTGGGCCAGCGCCGTGACGGCGCGGCCCGCCGAGGCCGAGGCATGGATGACGTTACTCGAGGCGGCCCGCCCCGGCGCTGGCGTCTCGCGGCATGGCCGGCTGCTGCGTGGCGTGATCGCCCTGCAGCGCGATGACATGGCGCAACTGGAAGCGATCCTGGCCACGCTGGATCACGTCCCGCTGGGCCTGGCGGCGCTGGAGCACATCCGGCTCGGCCTGACCCTGCGCTGCCTGGCCGCGCGCGGGCGCCACGCGGACGTGCGCGATCTGCTTGCCTCGGCCGCGGCAAGCGCGGCGCGCAACGGCACCGGCGAACTGGCGCTGATGGCCCGGGCGACCACGGCCGGCGCGCTGCTGCTCGAAGGCTATGCCGTGCAGGCCGAACGCCTGAGTACGGAGGCCCTGGCCGATGCGGAGCGCCGTCATGGCCGCCGTTCGGTCGGGGCCTGCTTCTGCGCGGCGACGGCGGCGGTGGTCCTGTATGAGCGGGACGACACCGAGGCGGCGCGGCTGGCCCTGGCCGACCGGCTCGACATGCTCAAGCTGTCGTCGCCCGATGTCGTGCTGCGGGCCGCGCGGTGCCATGCCCGCCTGGAAGCGCTGGCCGGGCTGCCGCACGACGCCGTGGCCTACCTGATCGACATGGAAGCGCATTTCCGCGGGCGCGGCATTGCGCGCGGGGTCGCGCACATGGTGTCCGAGCGGCAGCGCATCGTGCTCGCGGGAGGCGACTGGCGGCACGCGCAGTCGCTGCAGGCCGCGCTCGACCTGCTGGCCCAGGGCCATGCGGGCGAGACCATGATCATGGCCGCGCTGGCGCGCGCGCGGCTCGCGCTGGCCATGGGCGAGGCGCAGGGCGCGCTGCTGGCGCTCGAACCGGCGCGCGCTGCGATCACGGGGCTGGGCAGGGAGGCGATGATGGTCACCTCCGATGTCCTGCAGGCCCTGGCGCTGGATGCGCTGGGGTGCCACGTCGAGGCTACCGCTTGCCTGGAGTCGGCGGTGGCCACGGCGTATCGCCTGGGCCTGGTGCGCACGCTGCTCGATGAAGGCGAGCGTGTGGGCGGCTTGCTGGGGCGCCTGGGTCGGCGGGGCGATGCCACGCAGCAAGCCTATCTCGCCAGATTGCAGGGCTTGCCGCCCGCCATGTCCGCTACGTCCGCCACATCAGGGACATCCGCGACCTCCGCAACAGGCGGCGAGCGCGTCGGCACCGCGACGCACGCGCCGGGCAAGACAGGGCTGCCGGGCCTGACCCGCCGCGAGCAGGAGATCCTCGGGCTGCTGGAGCAGTCGATGTCGAACAAGCGCATCGCGCTGGCGCTCAATATCAGCGAGCTGACGGTGAAGTGGAATCTCAGGCAGATCTTCGCCAAGCTCGGCGTGTCGCGGCGCTACGATGCCATCGTTGCCGCGCGCCGGCAGGGCCAGCATACGGGGGCCGGCTGACGGCACCGGCGTGTGCCCGGCGTGTCGGGTATGTCGGGCCGCAGAGGCCCGCGCCGGCTGTCTTGTGGCCAGCCGGCGCGGACGCGGCGCTTGAGTACCGGTCCAGGTCAGGCGCTCACGATAAGCGCTCACGGCGAGCGCTCCGGTCAGGCGTTCAGGTCAGGCGCTCAGAAGATATGGCGCACGCCCATCGTGACGCCGACCATGCCTTTCTGCCCCGTCATCTGCGGATAGTTGAACGCGTAGGCCGTGGTCGCGCTGTCGAAGCTCAGGCCGCCATTGCGCGCATAGCCCGCCGACAGGTAGACGTCCGTGCGCTTGCTGAAGTTGTAGTCGGCGATAAAGCTGTACTGCTGCATATTGGGCGGATTGGTCGACGCCGAGGTCGCCGTGGCGCGCTGCGACTTGACGTCCGCATAGAAGTAGGCGAGCGACAAGCCAAGCGCCGGCGTGGCCTGGTAGTTGACGCCGGCCCAGTAGTAGTCGTCACGCAGGAGCGTGCCGCCACTGGCGAAGTCGGCCTTGTTCCAGCGGTAGCCGCCCGTGAACTTGAGCGGGCCGGTGGTGTAGCTGAGGGCGCCGGCGGCCTTGCGGACCGTGCCTGGCTGCCCGACGTTGACCGCGGGCCGCCATTCGTCGTAGGCAAGCGACGCGCCGAAGCCATTGCTCAGGTACATCAGCGAGCCGCCGAAGGCCGTGTTGTCGCTGAAGTGTCCCGGCGTCTCGCCGGCGCCGCCGTTGGCCAGGGCCGTGCTGGCATTGAGCACCGAGACGCCGGTGCCGAACGAGTAATGCGCCACGGCCTGGAGCCCGCCGAACTGGCCCGTGTACTTGACCATATTGCTTTCGCGGTAGTTCAGGCCCAGCCACCAGATACCGGGCTCATAGGTGGCCGCGAAGCGCAGCGGCGAGAAGTTGGCGAGGCCGTCGAAGAAGCTGGTGTACTGGCGGCCCAGCGTGATCTTGCCGTAGGTGTTGTTCTGCAGCCCGACGAAGGACTGGCGCGAGAACAGCGTGTTCGATTGCAGCGCGCCGGTATCGGGCTGGAAGCCGCTTTCGAGCACGAACAGCGCCTGGTTGCCGCCGCCGAGGTCTTCCACGCCGCGCAGGCCCCAGCGCGATGCGGACAGGCCGCCCACGCTCGGCTGCGCGAAGCGGCTGCCGCCGACCGTCGGGGTCGCGGGCGAGGCGGCCACCCGGTTGACGTACTCCACGGATGCGTCGATCACGCCGTAGAGGGTGACGCCCGACTGTGCAGATGCCGCGCCGCTCACTGCGCTCAATGCCGCCATGGCGACGAGTGTTCTTTTCATGCTGAGTCCTCTCCTTATCGTTGTATGCAGGGCACCGGGCACCTTCCTCCACTGCCGTGCCCGTGATGGCATTAGAGCGTGGGGCTCTTTTTCCGAACCCACCCAAAAAGGAGTGAATCGCGGTGATCGTGGTTTTATTCCCGCTGGAAATCGGCCAGGCGGTCAGTCCCTATTGACGCGCGGCCGCAGACGGGCGGCGGATCAGTCGGCCTTGACGCCGGTCGACCTGATGAGGCGCCCCATCACCGGTTCGAAGGTCTCGAAGTCGCGCTTGAATTCCTGCGCGGTGCTGCCCACCGGCTCCAGCGCGAGCGACTCGAAGCGTTCCTTCATCGGCGCGGAATTGACCGAGGCGCGTGCCTCGGCTTCCAGGCGGGCGAGCACCGGCGCGGGGGTGCCGGCGCGCGCCACCAGGCCGACCCAGCCCGGCGTGGTCAGCTCCTGGTCCTTCAGGCCGGCCTCGAGCAGGGTCGGCACGTTCGGCAGTTCCTTGACCCGGTGCTTGCCGACGATCGCCAGCGGGCGCAGCCGCCCGCTCTGGATCTGCGGGCCCAGCGTGCTGACCGAGCCGATGGCCCAGGCGACGTTGCCGCCGAGCATGTCCTGCACCATCGGCGCTTCGCCCTTGTAGGCGATGTGCGTCATGTCGAGTCCGCGCGACTGGTTCAGGTAGGTGCCCAGCAGATGCGGCATGCTCCCGACCCCGTACGAGCCGTAGCTGACCTTGCCCTTGTTCTGCGCGGCCCAGTCAAGGAACTCCTGCATGTTCTTCACCGGGACCTTGTTGTTGACCACCAGCACGATCTGGCCGATGCAGATCTCGGAGACGAAGGCGAGATCGCGGCGCACGTCGTAGGGCACGTGCGAGTAGAGGTACGGCGTGTTCATGAGCGGCGTGGAGTGCGTGACCAGCAGCGTGTAGCCGTCCGGCGCCGCGCGCGTCAGCGTCTGCACGGCCAGCATGCCGGCGGCGCCAGGCWTGTTGTCGACGATGATGGTCTGTCCCAGCCGCTTGCCCATGTCTTCGGCCAGCGTGCGGGCAATGACGTCGGTCGCGCCGCCGGGCGGCCCGGGCACGACGAAGGTGATGGTGCGCGTGGGGTAGGCTTGCGCGCCGCAGACGGCGCTCCAGGCAAGAAGGGCAGCGGCAAGCAGGGTTTTCTTACGCATCTGGCATGACCTCGCAATTGAGTTGGGCTGAGTGGATTCCGCCCGGATTCCGCCCGGGTTCCGGCCAGTGCGGGCGCGCTGGCCGGGCCCGGTCAGGAGGGCTTCCCGAGTGCGACGTTAGGGGATGCGGCGAGGGCTGTAACCCACCCGTGTCGGCGGGGCGGGATTCCACTATCCGGGTCAACCCGGCGGGCCGTGCGCGATGGCGCGCGACGGTGCGCGATGGTGCGCGACGGTGCGCGGTGCCGTGGAAACGCCGGCGCTTGGGAAAGGAAAAGGATCTCCGCCCGTCAGGCCGGAGATCGAAAACCTCGCCGGCATCGAGGCACCGGCAAAGTGGAGACAAGCTGAGAGGCCGCTGGGCGATGCGCCGCGGCGCGCTTCACGATCCCGGTGGGCGCAACACAAGCCTACGGAAGATCAGGCACGCACGCCCCCGCCAGAAGGGAGGGGGTGCCGGATCGCAACGGCGATTCCGCTGTGCCGCACCGGGTCAGGACGGAGCGCGGACCGGCGGCGGGATGCCTGCCGCCGGCTCGGGGCGGCTGTCGCTTCTGCCTAGGTAGAACACGCCCGCCGCGTGCAGAGCGGTGCGCTCCCCGACCATGACCCGGCAGTTCACATTGGCGACGCGCGCGCCTTGCTTGAGCAGGTCGACGTGCGCTTCGACCCAGTCGCCGGCATGGACCGGGCCGAGATAGTCCACGCTCAGGTGCAGCGTGCGCGCCGGCGGCGTGCCGAGCCGGCGCACCATGACGATGCCGAAGGCACTGTCGGCCAGCATGGCCAGGAAGCCGCCGTGCGCGATGTCCATGTTGTTGAGGTGCTCTGCGGCGATGCGCACGCCCACCACGGGCCGCTGTGCGTGCAGGTAGAAGCCGCCGCAAAGCCGCGCGAAGCCCCTGGCGCCGCCGACCGGCTCGAAGCCGGCTGGCACGTCGTGGTCCTGCGCGGGTGGCTGCGCCAACGTTGAGGGGCACTGCGCGATGGCGGCGGAAGATTGCGTCTGAGGCATGGTTTTGATTCTCCGGTCAGGACGGCTTGCGCCTGCGTTCAGGCATCCGGCAGGAAGCCGAGCCCCAGTTCCTGCAAGCGCGCCACGGCCGGTGCATCGAAGCCCCAGTCGCGCAGCGCGGCGGCGCCGTGCTCGCCACGCGCGGGGGCGGGGCGGTTGATTTCCGATGGCGTGCCGAGGAATCGCGGCGCGGGCCCCGGCTGCACCACGCCAGCCACTTCCACGAAGCTGCCGCGTGCGCGGTGTTGCGGATGGTCGGGGGCTTCGGAGAAGGCCAGCACCGGCGCCACGCAGGCGTCGCTGCCTTCGAACACCGCGCACCACGCGTCGCGCGTGCGGGTCAGGAAGACCGCCTCGAAATGCTGCCGCAGGAGCGGCCAGCCGCCGCGGTCGTGTTGCCCGGGCAGGCCCTTGTCGGCCAGCCCGAGCTTGTCCAGCAACTCGGCGTAGAAGCGCGACTCGACCGCGCCCACCGCCATGTAGTGGCCGTCGCTGGTGCGGTAGCTGTCGTACCAGGGGGTGCCGCCGTCGAGCAGGTTGCTGGCGCGTTGCTCGCGCCAGTTGCCCGAGGCCAGCAGGCCCCACACCACCGCGCCGAGCTGCGCCGCGCCTTCGATCATGGCGGCATCGACCACCTGGCCCGCGCCGCCGCGCTGCACATTGAGCAGGGCCGCCACCACGCCCAGCGCGAGCAGCATGCCGCCGCCGCCGTAGTCGCCCACCAGGTTCAGCGGCGGCACCGGTGCCTCGCCCGCGCGGCCGATGCCCGACAGCACACCCGACAGGGCGATGTAGTTCAGGTCGTGCCCGGCGCGGTCGGCGAGCGGCCCGGTCTGGCCCCAGCCGGTCATGCGGCCATAGACCAGGCGCGGGTTGCGCGCCAGCGCCACCTCCGGCCCGAGGCCCAGGCGCTCCATGGTGCCGGGGCGGAAGCCCTCGATCACCACGTCGGCGCGCTCGATCAGCGCCAGCGCGGCATTGCGCGCCTCGGGCTGCTTGAGGTCGAGCGTGACCGAGCGCCGGCCGCGCCCGGTCACGTCCACGCGCTTGCCGGTGGCCGACCTGGGACCGAGATCGGACGGCGCGACCGGGCGGTCGATGCGCAGCACGTCGGAGCCCATGTCGGCCAGCAGCATGGCCCCGAACGGGCCGGGCCCGATTGCCTCGAATTCCACTACGCGAATGCCGCTGAGTACACCCATTGCTGATCCTTGCGAACGGTGCGCAGGGCGCTACATGGCGTCCTGCCGGTATTGGTCGGGGCCGGACGAGGAAAGCGCCCGGCGTCTGCAGCAAAGTAGAACAAATCACGGGCGCGGGCGGACCTACCCGGGTCGGGTAGGCGGCCTGGCGGGCGCCATCCGGCTCCAGGCCATGCGCCGGGCCATCGCGGCCCCCACTCCATCGGGGTGGCTCCATTTTTGCCGCACTGCAACCAGAATGCTGTCGCAAGGGCAGCGATCCCGCCTGCTGCCGCCATCCGACCCACGAGGAGCATCCGGTGAATGCCAAGAGCAGCGTCCAGCGCGAAGACCATGACATGCGGCGCAGCCCCGCGCGGCTGCTGCCGGTGCTCGACGAACTCCGGCGGCAGGTGCGCGAGCGCAGCCGGCTCGCGCGCAAGCTGACGCTCAAGCGCGCAGGGGACGGTACGGAAGACCATGGCCGGCGCCTTGCCGACTTGTTCGATGGCTGGATCGAGCGTGGCGATCCCCGCACGAAGGTGATCTGCTTTGCCTCCGCGACGGAGTTCGGCATGGCCATGCAGCATCACGCTGAACGGTGCCGGGCCGCGGCGCAGGATGAAGGCTCCGAGGCGCTGCGCGCGCTGTTCTGGGCGGCCCTGCGGCGGATCCAGGCGCGGCGCGGCTATGTTCCTGAAATGGGTGCGCGCGCGCCGGTGCCGGCGCCTGCCAGTTCCGCCGCCGGTCCTGTCGCGGACAGGGCGGCGGACAGGGCGGCGGACACGACCGGAGACACCGCGGCGGCGCCGTCCTTGCAGGACCTCTGCCAGCGCTGCGAAAGCCTGCGGCACGATGTGATGTGCGCGGATGGCCATGCTTCGCTGCGCCCGCTCGGCGAGGTCCGCTGGCGCAGTTTCGGCGCGGGTGTGGTCTGCCAGACCCGGGAGCACCAGTGCCGTGCATGCCTCGCGCGCTGGACCCGGCGCTGGAGCGTCTCGGATCCGTTCACGGGCTGGACCATGACCGGGGGCGTCGCCCCGGCGACGCACGACCGAAGCCTCGGGGGCAAGGCGGGCGGCTAGCCGCCAGAGGCGCCGGGCGCGTCCGGCAGGCTGGCGCGGCGATCCGGCGCGGGCCGGTTCAGCCCGTCACCGACTTGCACTCGAGGAACTCGGCCAGGCCTTCGGCACCATACTCGCGGCCGTTGCCGGAGGTCTTGTAGCCGCCGAAGGGCACCGTGATGTCCAGCATGGCGCCGTTGATCCGCACCGAGCCGACCCGCAGGCGCGCGGCCACGCGGCGCGCGCGCTCGGGATTGCCGCTGGCGATATAGCCAGCCAGGCCGAACACGCTGTCGTTGGCGATCGCGATGGCGTCTTCCTCGCCGTCGTACGGGATCATGGCCAGCACGGGCCCGAAGATCTCCTCGCGCGCGATCGCCATATCGTTGCGCACGTCGGCGAAGATGGTCGGCCTGGCAAAGAAGCCGCGCTCCAGTCCTGGCGGGCGGCCTGGGCCGCCGGCCACCAGGCGTGCGCCTTCCTCGATGCCGATGCCGATCATGCGCTGGACCTTCTCGTACTGGCCGCGGTTGGAGATCGGGCCCATCTTCGTGGCCGGATCCGCCGGGTCGCCCACGGTCACCTCGCTGGCGGCGGCAGCGGCGATGGCGACGGCCTCTTCATAGCGCTCGCGCGGCACCAGCATGCGCGTGGGCGCCACGCAGGTCTGGCCGGAGTTGGCCATGCACTGCGCCACGCCGCTGCGCACGGCCGCTTGCAGATCGGCGTCGTCCAGGATCAGCAGGGCGGACTTGCCGCCCAGTTCCTGGGCCACGCGCTTGACCGTGGGCGCGGCGCTGACCGCCACTTCCACGCCGGCGCGCGTCGATCCGGTGATCGATACCATGTCCACGCCCGCATGGGAGGCGAGCGTGGCGCCCACGGTGCGGCCTTCGCCGAAGATCATGTTGAAGACGCCGGGCGGCGTGCCGGCCTCGTGCATGATCTCGGCGAAGATCATCGCATCGAGCGGCGCGATCTCGGACGGCTTGAGCACGACCGTGCAGCCCGCGGCAAGCGCGGGCGCCACCTTGGCGGCGATCTGGTTCAGCGGCCAGTTCCAGGGCGTGATCAGCGCCGCGACGCCGATGGCCTCGCGCCGCACATAGCTCTTGGCATGGCTGGTCTCGAACTCGAAATGGCGCAGCGTCTCCACCGCGGCCTGGAGCTGCGCCAGCCCGATCGGGGCCTGCAGGTTCTTGCACAGCGTGACGGGGGCGCCGATTTCGGCGCGCACGGCCTCGGCGATGTCGTCGAGGCGGGCGCGGTAGCGCTCGATCACGCGTTCGAGCAGGGTGATGCGGTCTTCGCGGCTGGATTCCGACCAGGCCGGGAACGCGGCCCGCGCCGCCGCGACAGCGGCGTCGGCATCCGCCGCGGTGCCCATCGCGAGCTTGCCGAGCGGCGCCTCGGTGGCGGGGTCGATGATGTCCGCCAGCGTGCTGCCGGCCGACGGCGCGACCCACTGGCCATTGATATAGAAAGTGTTCAGCATCTTCACAGGTGTTCTCCTGGTGTTCCGGGTGTTCCGGGTGTTCCGGGTGTGCGGGTGTGCGGGTGGGGCGCGGGGACCGGGGACCGGGGACCGGGGACCGGGGACCGGTTCAGAACGGGCGGTCGCCGACGACGGTGGCCCGCATCATCCGGCGCACCGCCGGGAAATAGTCCTGGACGGCGTAGTGGTGGGTGGCGCGGTTATCCCAGAAGGCGATGGTGTTCGGCTCCCACTTCAGGCGCACCTGGTACTCCGGCGCCGCGGCCTGGCGGTAGAGGTACTGCAGCAGGTCCAGCTCGCCGAGCCGGAAGTCCGAGCCGATGCGAAAGCCGATCAGCTGGCTGTAGTTGGCCAGGTGCGTCACGAACGCTTCGTTGACGTAGAGGATCTTCTCGCCGCTCTCCGGGTGCGTGCGCACCACCGGATGGGTGACCGGGGGGAACTGCTTGCGGATTTCGTCGCGCTTCTCGGGCGCGATGGCGGTGCTGAAGGTGGGCAGGATGTCATGCACGGCCTGCAGCTCTGCGATGCGCGCCTTCACGTCCTCGGGCAGGTTGGCGTAAGCCTGCGCCATATTGACCCAGATGGTGTCGCCGCCGACCTCGGGACACTCCACGCAGCGCAGGACAGAGCCCATCGCCGGGATCTCGCGCCAGGACACGTCGCTGTGATAGATGTTCTCGCGCCCGCGGTTCTCGCCGGACTTGTCGAACAGCACCAGTTCGGGGTGGTCGGGGTGCTGGCGGAACACCGGATGGATCTCCAGCTCGCCGAAGCGCCGGGCGAAGGCGACATGCTGGGCCGGCGTGACGTCCTGGTCGCGGAAGAACAGGACCTTGAACTGCACCAGCGCGCGGCGCAGGGCGAGGTAGGTGTCGTCGTCCAGCGGCTGGCGCAGGTCGATCCCGCCGATCTCCGCGCCGATGCTCGGCGTGGAGCGCTTGACGGTGAAGGGCCAGTTCCCTGCACCGGCCGCCCTGATGGCGTCGGCCTGGATGGCGGGTGCTTCGGGTGCGGTATCGGCAATAGCAGCGTGCATCTCGTGTCTCCTCTTTCTTGGGGCTGCCAGCAGCCACCACAGGCACAGGCTTTCCGGCAGTTGCAAACTGGCTGACGCGATCTTGCGTCAGCCGGATTCCTTGGCGAGTCGCTTCCGGGCGGAAGGCGGGTCAGTCGCGCCGGGCGCTCGGCCGAACACTTGCTGGCAGCGATACTGACATGACCTGTTATAACAGGTCAAGAGGGAAAATGGTGCCCTGTCATGATAGGTATAATGCGGAGAAGGCCGGAGACGGCGGCAACGCCGGCCGCGCCGAAGCGAACGAAACAGGAGGATTCCGCACCTTGACCTCGACTCCACCCCCGAGCCCGAGCCAGCCCAGATTCAGGCAAATCGAAGACGTGCTGCGCCAGCGCATCGTCGACAACGAGCTGGGGCCGGGCGCCAAGCTACCGTCCGAGGCGGAGCTGATGGCGGAGTTCGCCGTCAGCCGTATCACGGTCAGGCAGTCGCTGGCCGGCCTGCATGCCAGCGGCCTGATCGAGAAAGTCAACGGCAAGGGCAGTTTCGTCACCCGTCCGGCGCAGACCTCGGACCTGGGGCCGCTGACCGGCTTCTACGAATCCGCGCGGGCGCGCGGGCGGCTTGCCTACGGAAAGCTGGTGTCGGTGCGCAAGATCAAGGCGCCGGCGTTTGCGGCGCAGGCCCTGGGCCTGGACAGCGCGGACACGCTGCTCTGCGCCACCACGCTGCGGATGTGGGATGACGAGGCCATCGCCCTGTTCATGATCATGGGCGACGAAACGCTGATCCGTGCGTTGGTGAAGGAGGATCTCGAAACCAACGACGTGATGTCGATCTTCGAGAGCCGGCTGGGTTACCGTCTCACCGAGGTGGCTACCGAGAGCGCCGCGATCCCGGCGGCGGGCGATGTGGCGCGCCGGCTCGGGGTCCCCGAAGGGGCGCCGCTGCTGCGGCTGCGATGCACGCCGTACGACATCCGCGGCAATGCGCTTTGCTGCGCGGAATTGCTGTTCCGCGGCGACCGCTATGCCTACAAGGCCAGGGTCAGGCGCTAGCGATTGCCGCGGCGGCGGGTGCCGCATGGCTCATTCGAGCTTGATCTGGCACTCCTTGACGACCTGCGCCCACTGCGGCGCGTCGCGCGACATCATGGCCGCAAGCTCGACCGACGTGCTGCCCACGCCCAGCATGCCGATATCCGCCAGGCGCTTGCCCAGGTCCGCTCCCTGGACCTGCGCGGCGATTTCCCGCGACAGCTTCTGCACGACCGGGGCCGGCGTGCTCGCCGGCACGAACATCGCCATGAAGCCGTTCGGCTCGAAACCCGTGTAGCCGAGTTCGGCGAAGGTGGGCAGCTTGGGCAGGGGCTTGAACCGCTGGGTGCCGGTCAGCGCCAGGAAGCGCAGCTTTGGGCTGGCCAGTTGCGCGTTGGCGGTCGACTGGTCGACGAATGCAACGTCGATCTGGCCGGCCAGGAGGTCGGAGAGCATCGGCGCCGCGCCCTTGTACGGCACGTGGATCAGGTCGATGCCGGCACGCTTGTTGAGCAGCTCCGCGTGCAGGTGCGCGGACGTGCCGTTGCCATAGGAGCCGATCGTCAGMTTGCCCGGGCTCGCCTTGGCCAGCCTGACGAGATCGCCGACGGAGCTGACCGGCAGCTTCGACGAGACCGCCAGCAGGTCGGAGCCGATGGCCAGCAGCGAGACCGGGGCGAAGTCCCTGGCGAAGTTGACCTGTATCGCCGGCATCAGCGCCGGCAGCTGGATCATCGAGGTAAAGCCGAGATACATGGTGTAGCCATCGTGCGGGGCGGACAGCACCGACTGGGCGGCGATGATCCCTGATGCCCCCGGCCGGTTGTCGACCACGACAGGCTGCCCGAGCTTCCTGCCCAGGCCCGCGCCAAGCGCGCGCGCGAGCATGTCGGTGCCGCCACCGGCCGGACCGGGCACCACGATGCGAAGCGGCTTGTCCGGGAAGCCGGCCTGTGCCTGCGCAAGGGCCGGGGCGGCGCCCGCCGCCGGCAGGCAGGCGGCGGCAATGAGGAGGGCAGCGCGCAGCCAGGCCGCGCGGCGAATCGAATCCATGGAAGTCTCCGGTTTTCTTGTGTCCCTGCGTTCGTGTCCTGGCGCTTGCGCCGTGCGCTGGCCGGCTAGGCCCGCAGGTGGCAGCGGCGCGCCCTGCATCTCCTGGTCCTGCAGCTCGCGCCAGGCGATCTTGCCGGTGGCGGAGCGCGGCAGGCGGTCGACGAACTGGACGATGCGCGGGGCCTTGTAGGTCGCCATGTTTGTCCGGCACCAGGCGAGGATGTCCTCCATGCCGACGTCCCGCACCCCGGCCTTCAGCACGATGACCGCCTTCACGGTTTCGCCGCGATGCGCGTCGCGCGCCGCGATCACGCAGGCCTCCTGGATCGCCGGGTGGGTGTGCAGCATGGCTTCCACCTCGGCCGGCCAGACCTTGTAGCCGGAGGCGTTGACCATGCGCTTGAGCCGGTCGCGCATGACAAAATAGCCGGCTTCGTCGACGCTGCCGAGGTCGCCGGTGCGGAAGAATCGCTTGCCGTCGATGGCGATGAAGCTCTGGGCGTCGGCCTCGGGCTTGTGCCAGTAGCCCAGCATCACCTGCGCGCCATGCACCACGATCTCGCCGGTTTCCCCCATGGGCAGCTCGGCCAGCGTCGCGGGGTCGACGATACGGGCATCCACGCCATAGGTGCGCACGCCAAGGTGCCCGGAGCGCGGCGCGTGCAGCGGGTTGGCGAGCAGGAACGAGGCGGTCTCCGTCAGGCCGTAGCCCTCGACGAACTGCAGGCCATAGCGCTCCTTCATCAGCCGCGCCGTGCCCTCCGGCACCGCGGCGCCACCGCCCACCACCACCGCCAGGCTGCGCAGGTCATACGCGCCGAGATCGGGCTGGGCGAAGAACTCGACCAGCATCGGCGGCGGGGCCGCCCAGAAGGACACGCGATGGCGCTCGATCAGCCGGGCCGCCGTCTTGCTGTCCCAGCGCGCCAGCAGCACGATGGTGCCGCCGACGTAGACCGGCCCGTTGATGCCGTTCTGCAGCCCGAGCAGGTGGAACATCGGTGCCACCGCCAGGAAGCTTGATTCCGCGTGGGTGCGGCGCCATAGCTGCGAACCGGCCACGGAGGTCATCACCGTGCGGTTGGTGTGCATGCAGGCCTTGGGCGCGCCGGTGGTGCCGGACGTGTAGGGCAGCATGCACAGGTCGTCCGGGCCGCTCAGGTGTGGCGTGGGCAGGTGGCCGGGGGCAAGCGCGTCCGCCCAGCGCACGGCGCCGCCGAAGGGCGGGGCCTCGGGGCTGCGTGCGCGTAGCCAGTCGGGGATGGCCAGGCCCGCGTCGTCGCCGCACAGCGCATCGCCGTAGGCGTGGACAATCACATGCCTGAGCGAGGTGGTGCCGGCCAGCGGCGCCAGTTGCCCCGCCAGTTCGTGCGCGGCGAACGCCGCCACCGCGCCGCTGTCGGTGACGATGTGCCGCAGTTCGTCCTCCAGCAGCATGGCGTTGACCGGGACCACCACCGCGTCGGCGCGCAGGATGGCGAAATAGGCGGCGATGAGCTGCGGGCAGTTCTGGCTGAACAGCAGCACGCGGTCGCCGCGCTGGATGCGGCAGTTGTGCTGCAGGTAGCCCGCCATGTGCTCGGCCTCGCGCAGCAGGGCGGCGTAGCTCACGCTGGCGCCGTAGAACTGGATGGCCGCCTTGTGCGGAAATCGCTTTGCCGCGATTTCCAGGTTCTGGAACAGGCTGGTGTGCGGTACGTGCAGGCAATCGGGCACGCCATCGCGCGCCAATGCCTTGTCGATGCAGAGCGGGTCGGACGGGCGTTCGGTCACGTCGCGGCTTGCGGGGCGGTCGGTTGCCATCGCTTTGTCTCCTGGAGGGGGTTTCCCTCGTTGTTCCTTGTGTGTTCCTTGTGTGTCCTTGTGTTCCGGGCGTTTGCCCGTGGCGGCGGGCCTCAGAAGGCCATGTCGCCTTCGAGCAGGCGGCGCGCGATGGTGCGGCGCTGGATCTCGGAAGTGCCGTCCGGGATGCGCATGGTGCGCGCGAAGCGGTAGCCTTCTTCGAGGCGCAGTTCGTTGGTCAGGCCCATGCCGCCATGGACCTGGATCGCGCGGTCCATCACGCGGCCCACCATCTCGGTGGACGAGGCCTTGATGATCGAGACTTCCTTGGTGGCGGGCAGGCCCTCGTCCACCAGCCAGGCGCAGTGGCGGATCATTGACTTTGAAGCGTAGATGTCCATGGCGCATTCGGCCAGCATGAACTGGACTGCCTGGTAGTCGGCGATCGGCTGGCCGAAGGTCTTGCGCACCTGTGAATAGGCCACCGCCTGCTCCAGTGCCCACTGGGCGAGGCCCAGGCAGGACGCCGCCATGCTCAGGCGGCCGGCATTCACGCCGTCGAGCGCCACGGACAGGCCGCGGTCGACCGGGCCGAGCCGGTGGCTGTCCGGGACGCGCACGTTGTCCAGCGCGACGATGCCGATGTCCGCGCCGAGGTGCCCCATGGTCGGGATCACGCTGGGCACCGAGAAGCCGGGCGTATCGGTGGGCAGGAAGAAGCCGGTGATGCCGCCGCGGTGGGCGCGCGCCTTTTCCTCGTCGGTGACGGCGAAGACCATGGCGTAGTCGGCATAGGGCGCGTTGGTGATCCACTGCTTGGTGCCGTTGAGGATCCAGCCGTCGCCGTCGCGCACGGCGCGGGTGCGCATGCCGAACACATCGGAGCCGGCGTCCGGCTCGCTCAGGCCGAAGCACATGGTCTTGTCGCCGCTGGCGAGCGCTTCGCGGTACTGGTCCAGGACGGCGGGGTCGAGATGCCTGAGCACCGGCGACAGGCCGTTGGTGAACGGCGAGGGCAGCACCACGGTCTGCACCAGGTGGCGCCCCGGCCCGCAGTGCGCGTTGAGGCGCTCCTGGATATACGCCGCCGCCTGCGCTCCCAGGCCGCCGCCGCCGAGCGATTCGGCGCTCAGCGCGGTATAGAAGCCCAGTTCCGCCGAACGCATCCGCACCTGGCGGCGCAGGGCGAGGATCTCCTGGCAATAGCGGCCGTCTTGCTGGTAGATGGTGCGCTCGCTGGCAAGCAGCGCGCGATGTTCATGTTCGAGCGCCGCTACCTCGCGGTCGATGAACTTGATCAGGGCGTCGCCGAACTCGACCCATTCTCCGGGTATGTGGAAATTCATCTGGTTGTCTCCGTGCGTCGTTGTCTTGGTTGCCGCGCAATGCCTGCGCGGCCTGGTGCAATGCGGTGTCCGCCCGGCACAATCACTGACCGATGCAGACATGCTAATTAATTCGCCGTCAACCGACACCCGCCTGAGACGGGTGGGCGGGCGGCGCCTGGCGCCTTGGCGCGCACATCAGGCGGAGGTTTCAATATCGATCACGGCGTCGGCGGCGAACGCGCCTTGTCCTTGCGGCATGGCGAACACCGGGTTGAGGTCGACCGCCTGCAGCCGCGGGCCGGCGGCCACCGCGAACGCGGACAGCCTGGACAGCGTGCGTGCCAGCGCGGCAATGTCGGCGGGCGGTGTGCCGCGCGCACCCGTCAGCAGCGGCGCCCCGCGAATCGAGCGGATCAGCGCCTGCGCCACGTCTTCGCCGAACGGGCAGCGGTGGAATACCACGTCTTTCAGGACTTCGACGAACACGCCGCCCAGGCCGAACATGGCGATCGGGCCAAAGACGGGGTCGCGCTTGATCCCCATGATGCACTCCACGCCGCCACTGACCTGGCTGGCGACCAGCACGCCCTCGATGCGCGCGTGCGGCGCCGCCTGGCGGGCACGGGCCAGCAAGGTGGCATGGCCGGCGCGCACCGCGTCTTCGTCGCGCACGTTGAGCAGGACGCCACCGATCTCCGACTTGTGCAGGATGTCCGGCGACAGGATCTTCATCACCACGGGAAAGCCGATCTCGCGCGCAGCCAGGACGGCGCCTTCGGCAAGCTCGCAGGCGCGCTCCGGCACGCTGGCGATGCCGGCCGTGGCAAGCAAGGCCTTGGCCTGCGCTTCGGTGGGCGTAGCCGCCGGCAGTGCCACCGGGGCGATGACGGGCGCGGGTGCCGGTGCAGGCGCCGCGAACGCACGGCCGAACCTGCCCATCGCGGCGATCGCCACCACCGCGCGGGTCGGGTCCTCGAAGACGGTGAAGCCGGCTTCCTCGTAGCCGCGCAGGACCTCGTGCGGCCCCAGCAGCACCAGCACATAGAGCCGGTCCGGATGGCGCGCGCGCACCTGCGCGAGCTGCTCCATCAGCCGCGGCGCCACTGCCGGCGTGCTGCCGGCATAGGTAAAGAAGCCCAGTACCGACCGGTAGCCGCCGTCGCCCACCATCGACTCCGTGAACGGCTCGATCAGCGACAGGTCGTTGACGAACTGGGCGGTGGTGTCGACCGGGTTGCGCGGCGAGCAGATCGGCAGCAGGCTGAGCAGCCTGGCCTGCGCCTCGGGCGGCATCTCCGGCATGGGCAGCCCGTGGTCTTCGGCGGCATCGGAGATGATCACGCCGGCGCCGCCGCTTACCGTGATCACGCCCAGTGTGTTGTGTTCCGGGTAGATGCCGCGCGTGGCCAGCCGCACGATGTCGAGCATTTCCTCGGTGGTGCGCGCGCGCACCACGCCCAGCTCCGCCAGCACGGCGTCGACGATGGCATCGTCGCCGGCGATGGAGGCGGTATGCGAGCGCGCCGCCGCGCTGCCAACCTCGCTGCGGCCGACCTTCATCATCACCACCGGCTTGCGGGCAGCGCGCGCGGCCTGCAGCGCCGCGACCAGGCCGTCGCCGTCCCGGATGCCCTCGGAGTAGAGCGCGATCACCCTGGTGTGCGGGTCGTCGACCAGCAGCCGGACCGCGTCGCCCAGCGTCAGGTCGGCTTCGTTGCCGGTCATGACGATGGTGGACAGGCCGATGTCCGCGGCCTGCGCCGCGCACACCAGGTGGCCGCCGTAGGCGCCCGACTGGCTGGCGATGCCCACGCCGCCGCGCCGCATGGTGCCCAGCGTGAGGCTGGAGGCGAAGCTGCCGACAAAGCCGCTGTGGACATTGATCAGTCCCAGCGCGTTGGGCCCGAGCAGACGCATGCCGGTGCGGCGCGCGGCGGCCACCAGCTCCGCTTCCATGACGATGCCCTGGCCGCCGGTTTCGGCAAAGCCTGCGCTGAAGAGGATGGCCGCGCCGACGCCGCGCTCGCCCAGCGCCCTGACCGTGTCCAGCACCTGGCTGGCGGGCACCGCCACGATGGCGACATCCGGCACTTCCGGCAGCTCGGCGATCGAGGCATAGGCCGGCAGGCCCTGTACTTCGCGCCGGTTCGGGTTGACGGGCAGGATGCGCCCGGCGAATTCCAGCTTGCGCATGGCCGCGATCGGCCTGCCGCCGATGCGCGCGGGATCGTCAGATGCGCCGATGATGGCGACGGAGCGCGGATTGAGCAGGCGGAGCAGGGAAGCAGTCGAGTTCATGGATCGGTGTGGTGTCTGGTCGTCGTTGTCGGGGAAGGCAGCATGGGGTCCGGCCGACGGGCCGGTCCGCTGCTCAGGCTGGCGCGAAGGCCGGCACCGGCGCGCCGTCTTCGCTCGGTGCGAATCTGACCTGGACTGCCTGGCCGATGTGCACCGTGTCGAGGTCGCAATCGATGATGTTGGTCATCATCGAGACGCCTTCCTCCAGCGTCACGTAGGCGATGCAGAAGGGCGTGGGGCCGGCGCGGCGGGTGACGCTGAACGCATAGATGGTGCCGCGGCCCGAAGCCTGCTTCCATTGCGTGTCGCCCATGCAGAACGGGCACAGCGTGCGCGGATACCAGTGCGGCTTGCCGCAGGACTTGCAGTGCCGCACCAGCAGGCGGTGCGCGCGCGCGGCCTGCCAAAACTCTGCGTTGTCCGGCAGTTCGGCCGGCGCCTTGAACAGGGCGTGGGTGTAGGGGGTCGTCATCTTATTGCTCTCGTTCCAGGATCAGGGTGGCGCTGCCGTGGCGCGAGCCGAGGTAGCCGCCGGTGCCCTGGGCCAGCGCCAGGCTGCAGTTCTTCACCTGCACGGCGGGATGCGCTTCGCCGCGCAGCTGCCTGACCGCTTCGATTACCTTGGTGATGCCGCCGCGGTTGGCCGGGTGGTTATTGCACAGGCCGCCGCCGTCGGTATTGAAGGGCAGCTTGCCCACGCCGGAGATCAGGTTGCCGTCGGCCACGAACCTGCCGCCTGCGCCCTTCTCGCAGAAGCCCAGGTCTTCGAGTTGCATCAGCACGGTGATGGTGAAGCTGTCGTAGATCGAGGCGTACTGGATGTCCGCCGGGGTTACGCCAGCTTCGGCAAAGGCGATCGGTCCCGAGACGGCTGCGGCCGACCAGCTCAGGTCCACCTCGCCGCCGAGCTGCCCCTTGAGCGCCTCGCCGGCGCCACGGATCTTCACGGCCGGGCGCTTGAGGGTGGCGGCGATCTCGGGGCGCGCCACGATCAGCGCGCCGCCGCCGTCACTCACCACGCAGCAGTCCAGTTTGCGCAGCGGGTCCGAGATCAGCGGCGAGGCCAGCACGTCCTCGACGCTCACCAGTTCGCGCAGCATGGCGTTCGGGTTGTGCTGCGCGTGGTGTGACGCGGCTACCTTGATCCATGCCAGTTGCTCGCTGGTGGTGCCGTACTGGTGCATATGCCGCATGGCCACCATCGCGTACAGGTTCACCGTCAGCGGGTTGAAGTGTGCCTCGAAGGGCAGGTCGGGCGCATCCTTGCCCCAGTTGCGCGCCTGCGTGCCGCTCGAGCCTTCCGAGCGCGGGCGCCCGGCCAGGGTGATCAGCGCGACATTGCACTTGCCGGCCGCGATGGCCTGGGCCGCGTGGGAGACGTGAGCCAGGTAGGCCGAGCCACCGGTATCGGTGGAGTCCACGTGCCGTACCTTGAGGCCAAGGTAGTCGGCCATGTTGACCATGCCTAGGCCGGGCGCGTCGCCGGCGCAGAAGTAGCCGTCGACGTCGCGCAGCGACAGCCCCGCGTCGGCGAGCGCGCCGCGCGCGCATTCGGCGTGGAGTTGCGCCACGGTCTTGTCCGGGGCCTTGCGGGTCGGGTGCTCGTACGCGCCGACGATGTATGCCTTGCCGTTGATGCTCATGCTATTGGTCTCGATGCGTCAGGCCTGGGTGGCCGGTGCCGTTGCATTGGTGGGTCAGATCCGGCCTCAGATCGGATCCCAGTTGATGACATCGGGCGAGCGCTCCAGCTTGAAGAAACTGTTGCGCATGGCCGGCATGGCGATCTCGCCGATGGCTTCGGGTGTCCAGCCTTCGCCCATGTGCACCGAGCGCGTGGGACGGGACTGGCTCATCAGCATCAGTTCGTTGGCGCGCACGGCAAAGACTTGGCCGCTGACCTCGCGCCCGGCATCGCTGGCGAGGAATACCGCCATCGGCGCGATCTTGCCGGGCTCCATGCGCTGCAGCCTGGCCACGCGGGCCTTCTCATCGGGCGTTTCCGCCGGAATGGAGTTGGTCATGCGGCTCCAGGCGAACGGCGCGATGCAGTTGGAGCGCACATTGAAGCGCGCCATGTCCAGCGCGATCGACTTGGACAGCGCGACGATGCCGAGCTTGGCCGCAGCGTAGTTGGCCTGGCCGAGGTTGCCGATCAGCCCCGAGGTGGAGGTCATGTGCACGTAGGCGCCGCTCTCCTGGTCCTTGAAGTGGTTGGCGGCGGCACGGCTGATAAAGAACGTGCCGTGCAGGTGCACGTCGATGACCGAGCGCCATTCTTCCTCGTTCATCTTGAAGAACATGCGGTCGCGCAGGTTGCCGGCGTTGTTGACGACGGCATCGATGCGGCCGAAATGGTCCAGCGCGCACTGGACCACGGCATGGGCGCCTTGCCAGGTGGATACGCTGTCGGTGTTGGCCACGGCCTCGCCGCCGGCGGCGCGGATCTCTTCGGCAACGCGCTGCGCGGGGCCGGCATCGCCGCCGTCGCCGGACATCGTCACGCCCAGGTCGTTCACCACCACCCGGGCCCCCGCCGCGGCCATCGCCAGCGCGACGCCGCGCCCGATCCCGCCGCCCGCGCCGGTCACCAGCGCCACCTTGCCTTGCATCAATCCGCTCATTGTTTCGCTCCTCTGATTTGATCGTCCGAATACCCGCGCCGGTCGCGGCGGGGCAGCTTGTCCTGCGTCCTGCGGCCCTACTGGGGCTGGATGCCGGCTGTCTTCACCACGCCGCGCCACAGCGCCAGGTCCTTGACGATGCGCTCGCTCAGCGCGGCAGGTCCCGCGATCAGCGGCTCGTAGCCGGCTTGCCGCAGGCTGGTCTGGAAGGCCGCGTCCCGGGCCAGCGCCAGGTGCGCCTTGACCAGCGCGTCGACGACATCCGCGGGCAGCTTCGGTGGCCCGATCACGGCAAACCAGCCGCTCATCCGGTAGTCCTTGATGCCCGCCTCAGCCATCGTCGGGACGTCGGGGAGGGCCGGGCTGCGCTGTGCCGAGGTCACGGCCAGCGGGCGCACGTTGCCGCCGCGGATCTGGCTGATGGCGGTGCCGGTGGCGTCGAACATGTAGTCGATCTTGCCGCCGATCAGGTCGGTCATCGCCTGTGCGTTGCCCTTGTAGGGAACGTGGAGCATCGGCGTGCCGCTCATCTGCGCCAGCAGTTCGGCGCACAGGTGGTTCGAGGCGCCGATGCCGGCGGAGCCATAGGTGACGCCGCCCGCGTGCGTGGCGGCGTAGCGGGTCAGGTCCGTCAGGTTCCTGACGGGAGATGCCTTGCTGACCAGCAATACGTTGGCGTAGTCGCTGACCAGCCCGACCGGCGTGAATCCCTTGACGGGGTCGTAGCCGGCCGACTTCTGCACCACCGGCACCATCGTCATCATCGGGCTGGTGACGAAGTCGAGCGTATAGCCGTCGGGCTCGGCACGCGCCGTCATGTTCGCCGCGATGGCGCCGGCGGCGCCGGCGCGGTTGTCCACCACCACGGGCTGCCCCAGCAGCTGGCCGAGCCGGCTGGCGTAGGCGCGGGCGGCGACGTCGGTGGGGCCGCCGGCGGCAAAGCCGACCAGCAGACGGATCGGGCGCGACGGGTAGCGCTCGGCCCAGCACGCGGCGGAGGTGGCGGCCAGCAGCGCGCCGGCGATCAGGTATCGGAACTTMATCTTGTCTCCATCTCTGTTTCGTTTTCGATTTCGTGTTTGCGTGGGTTTGCTGCAGGGCTGCGCTAGCCGATCGCGCCGGCATCGCGCAGCCGCTCGATCTCCGGCAGCGCATAGCCGGCCCCGAGCAGGATGTCTTGCGTGTGTTCCCCCAGCAGCGGGGCGCGGCGCCGCACCGCGCCCGGCGTGGCGCTCAGCTTGATCGGCACGCCGGCGATGCTGACCGGGCTGGCGGAGCCTGGCTGCTCGACCTCGACCAGCATTTCGCGGACCCGGTAGTGCGGGTCTTCGAACACCTCGGCCGAGGTGTAGACCGGCCCGAACGGCACGCGCCCGCCCAGGCACTGCGCCAGTTCTTCCTTGCTGCGCAGCGAGGTGAAGGCCTCGATGGCCTCGATGACCAGCCCGGCGTGCTTCACGCGCGCCGCGTTGGTGGCGAAGGCTTCGTCGGTGACCAGTTCAGGCCGGCCGATCGCCAGCGCGAGCTTTTCCCAGAAGGCGTCGTGCGCGCAGGCGATCGATACCCAGCCGTCGCGGGCGCGGAACAGGCCGAACGGGCAAAGCAGCGGGTGGCGGTTGCCTTCGGGGGCGGGCACGGCGCCGGTGTAGGAGGTCTGGTAGACGATGCGCTCGCACAGGGCCAGCACGCAGTCGGTCATGGCCACATCCACGAACTGGCCCTGGCCGCTCTCGCGCGCCCGGTGCACGGCGGCGAGGATGCCGATGCAGAGCATCAGCGCCGGCACGGTGTCGCCCACGCCGGGGCCGATCTTGGTTGGCGTGTCGCGGTCCGGCCCGGTGATGCCCATCATGCCGCCCATGGCCTGCGAGACCACGTCGTAGGCGGGCCAGTGGGCGTAGGGGCTGGCCCCGCTGCGGGGGTCGCCGAAGCCGCGCACGGTGCCGTAGACCAGGCGGGGGTTGGTCTCGCGCAGGATCTCGTAGGACAGGCCGAGCCGCTCCATCACGCCGGAGCGGAAGTTCTCCACCACGATGTCCGCGCTGTCGATCAGCCGGTGGACGACCGCCCGGCCCCCGGCTGTCTTCAGGTCGACCGCGATCGAGCTCTTGTTGCGGTTGACGCTCTGGAAGTAGCCGCCGAAATCGCGCAGCGTGTCGTCGTCCCGGAACGGGCCGGTGATGCGCGTGCCGTCGCCTCCCATGGCTTCGACCTTGATCACCTCCGCGCCATGGTCGGCGAGGATCTGCGTGCAGAACGGTCCTGCCAGCATCTGGGTCAGGTCGATCACGCGAAGGCCCGAAAGGGCGCCCGGGCCGTGGCCGGGCCGCTGTGCGGGGTTTTCCATGCTGTGTTCCGGTGATTTCCAACTTGTTTGGCCGCGCGCCGGGCTGCCGGCGTCGCAGGCATGGCCAGGCGCTCGCGCCGGCCACCAGTGCGGGGATGCCTGCGCGGGCTATGCCGCCATCTTTCCAAGCAGCGCATCGGAGATGATGCGCATCTGGATCTCGGACGTGCCCTCGAAGATCTTGGTCAGGCGGGCATCGCGCCAGTAGCGTTCCGCGGCGAAATGCGTGGTGTATCCGGCGCCTCCGTGGATCTGCAGGCCTTCGCTGGTGACGCGCTCCGACATCTCGCTGGCGAAGAGCTTCACCATGGCGGCCTCGGTGTCGCAGCGCATGCCCTCATCGATCTTTTCGCAGACCGAGTAGAGCAGGGCGCGCGAGGCTTCGATCTGCGTGGCCATATCGGCCAGCTTGAAGCGGATCGCCTGGAAATGCCCGATGGGCGAGCCGAACTGCGCGCGGTCGCGGGCGTATTGCAGCGCATCGTCCAGGCTGCCCTGGGCCAGGCCGATCGAGCGCGCGGCGGTGTGGGCGCGGGCGGTTTCCAGCCCGGCGGTGGTGAGGTAGAAGGCCTTGCCTTGCTCGCCCACCATCTTCGAGGCGGGCACGCGGCAGCCGTCGAAGGCCAGTTCCCACGTGGTCCAGCCGTGGTAGCCGATCTTGGGGATCACGCTGCCCTTGACGCCCTCCGGCAGTTGCCCGCGCGGCTTCTCCACCATGAAGGCGCTCAGTCCGCGGTGGCGGGCCCTGGCGTCGATCACGGGGTCGGTGCGGCAGACCACGAGGATGAAATCGGCCTCGTCGGCGAAGGTGCACCAGTACTTGCTGCCGGTGATGAGCCAATCGTCGCCATCACGCACGGCGCGGCAGGAAATGTTGGCCACGTCGGAGCCGGCATTGGGCTCGGACAGCGAGAAGGCGCCCAGGAACTCGCCGCGCGCCATGCGCGGCAGATACTCCGCCTTCTTCTCGGGCGGCAGGCCCTTCAGGGCACCGATCAGGCCGTTGCCGCGGGCGATCAGGCTGCCCACGCTCATCCATCCCCGCGAGAGCTGCTCAGCCACCAGGCAGTACTCGTAGGCGCCGAGGCCCAGGCCGCCGTATTCCTCCGGGATCAGGATGCCGAAGTAGCCCAGTTCGGCCATCTCGTCGATCAGTTCGCGCGGGATCTGCCCTTTGTCGGGGTCCAGCTTGTTGGCGACAGGCAGCACGCGCTCCATCGTGAATTGATGTGCGGCTTCCTTGATCATGCGCCGCTCTTCAGTCAGTCGTTGCACCTTGCGCTCCTTCGGTAAGTTCGTTTCGCCGTGGTCGATGGCGTTTATGTGCGTACATAGTAGCTGAGAAACCATGGCGGCTGGCAAGCCGAAAGAACACCACCCACCCATCCCGGGTGGGTCGGCGGCTTAATTTCGAGGAAGTATGGCGATAATTTCGCCTCGCCCCCGCGGCCGGACATGCCTCGCCCGAGGTTGACAACACGTTTGTTATGGGCGACTATGTACGTACAAAGATTTTTGTGTGCAACGGAAGCGACGGATTGCGACGTGGAGAGAACAATGGGAAAAGGCAGGGCGGGAAATTACTTCGAGGACTTCCGGCTGGGCATGACGATGCGGCACGCCACGCCGCGCACACTGACGGACGGCGAGCGCAGCCTCTATGTCGGGCTGACCGGGAGCCGCGCCGCGCTATACACCGCGCAGACCAATGCCAGGCTGGCGGGACTGGAGCGCCTTCCGCTGGAAGACCTGCTGGTCTTCAATACGGCATTCGGCAAGACCGTGCCGGATATCTCCCTGAATGCGGTGGCGAACCTCGGCTACGCGGATGTCCGCTTTCTCTCTCATGTCTATGCGGGCGACACGCTGTTCGTGGAAAGCGAGGTCATCGGCCTGAAAGAGAACTCGAACCGCAAGAGCGGGGTGGTCTATGTGCGTTCCTCGGCGAGGAACCAGGCCGGCAAGGAAGTCCTGAGCTGGATCCGCTGGGTCATGGTGCACAAGCGTGACCCGGCCGCGCCGTGCGGCGAACCGGTGATCCCGCAACTGGATGCCGTGGTGGCGCCGTCGCGCCTGGCGCGGCCCGGCTACTGCGCGGGCGCCCGCGATATCTGCATGGCCACCGGCGTACAGGACCTGTGGGAAGACTATGAAGCCGGCGAACGGATCGACCACGGCGGTGCCATGACGATCAACGACAGCGACCACAGCATTGCCACGCGCCTCTACCAGAATACGGCCAAGGCCCATTTCGATGGCTTCTCCATGGCGGCCAGGCCGGGCGGGCAGCGCCTGGTCTATGGCGGGCACATCATCTCTATCTGCAAGGCGTTGTCTTACGATGGTCTTGAGAACGCCTTGTCCATCCTGGCCGTCAACGGCGGCAGCCACGTCAATCCCAGCCATGCCGGCGACACCATCGCCTGCGCCACCGTGGTGCTGGACAAGCTGGACCTGTGCAGCCCCCATGTAGGCGGGCTGCGGCTGCGCACGATCGGCGCAAAGAACATCCGCAGTGCCGCCGACATCAGCTTCCCCGCCCCGGACGGGGGCAAGACCGAATACCCCTCGAACGTGGTGCTCGACCTCGACTACACCATCGCCATCCCGCGCAAGGCGCGCTAAAGAACACAGCTACAGGAGACTCTCATGACGACTGCAACCCATCCCAGGCTCGCGCTGTTTGCCGGCGAGAAAGTATTCCCCGCCTTGTCTGCCTGCGAACACTTCGCCGGCAGCGAGAAGCTGATCGGCAAGGCAATGGACCTGCAGGTCGAGTACGGCCCGGTATTCGACATCACCTGCGACTGCGAGGACGGCGCCGCGGCCGGCCAGGAAACGGAGCACGCGGCCATGGTCGTGCGCATGATCAATTCCGAGCGCAACCGCTACGACAAGGCGGGCGTGCGCATCCATGACCCTGCGCATCCGGCCTGGCGGCAGGACGTGGACATCGTGATCGGGCAGGCCGCGAGCCGGGTGGCGTACATCACCATTCCGAAGGCAACCAGCCACGAACAGGTGCGCGAGGTCATCGACTACATCGGCCGCAAGACGCGCGAGGCCGGCGTGAACCGGGTGGTACCGGTCCACGTCCTGATCGAGACGCACGGCGCGCTGCGGGACATCTTCCATATCGCGGCGCTGCCGCACATCGAAGTGCTGGATTTCGGCCTGATGGACTTCGTCAGCGGCCATCACGGCGCCATCCCGGCCGCGGCCATGCGCAGCCCGGGGCAGTTCGAGCACGCCTTGCTGGTCCGCGCCAAGGCGGATATGGTGGCCGCCGCGCTCGCCAACGGCGTGGTGCCGGCGCACAACGTGTGCCTGAACCTGAAAGATGCCGAAGTGATCGCCGCCGACGCCGCTCGGGCGCGCACGCAATTCGGCTTCCTGCGCATGTGGAGCATCTACCCCGCCCAGATCCAGCCCATCGTCAATGCCATGCGGCCGGATTTCACCGAGGTGGCCGACGCGAGCGCGATCCTGCTCGCGGCGCAGGATGCGGACTGGGGACCGATCCAGTACAAGGGCGAACTGCATGATCGCGCTACCTACCGCTATTTCTGGAGCGTGCTGGAGAAGGCCCGGATCACCGGCATGTCGCTGCCGCCGGAGGCCGAGTCGCGCTTCTTCGGGCAAGACGCGCGCGCGTGAGGCCCGCAGCCTGGAGGCATCGCCGGTGCTTGCCGTGATCTGACCCGGGCACGTCGGCCGGGCCGCCTTCTTGCCGTGCCACCCGGATCGCCGAGTGCGGCTGCCTAGGCACGGGCGGCGCGGGAAACCGCAAAGCTGTCCTCGATCATCCGGAAGTCGACGATCTCTCTCTCGGAGACGGTCAGGATAAGCGTGAAGGCGGTTTCGATGTCCTTGCCGGTATGCCTCACGCGTGAAGCGAGTTCGCCGATGAGGACCGCGCGGCTATCGTTTGTCAGGATGTCGTGGATATCGAACCGCAGCGGCTCCAGCAGCCTTCGTGAATCGCGGAAGAATTCAGTCGCAGCGTGGCGGCCAACGCGCCTTCCGATCCAGGGCAGGACACCGACGTCACCCGCGATCTCGAAGCGCAAGTCCTTGCTGAAGAGTGCTGCGATCACCTCGGGGTCCGCGCCGGCGCTCAGCCTGGCGAGAAATTCGCTCGCAATGCGGTTGGTTTCCAGAATACCCATGCTGTTTATCCTTGGTTTGCGGAGCCTGTCCCCGATCCCGCTGCGCAGGCGCTCGCGTTGATTGCCTGGCGCTGACGGAACGCAATGCTGGCGCCGAATGCCCAGACGTGCGTCTTAGTTCGGTTGCGTGGCCGCAGCCGGCTGGGCGTTCTTTGCGTCGGCAGCCACAACAACGGTCTTCTGGGTGGCTTGTGCGGCGTGGACGTCCGCTCTGGCGGCCGCGCGTGCCTTTTCGATGACGTACCAGTCTGGCCCCGCATGCGCCGAAATCGATGTGAGAAACGCCACGGCGGTGACGGAAGCCAGCATCGCGATCTTGAGCAGGGCCAGCCGTGGCAGTGACTGGGTTTGTTGGCGGAGTCGAGCGTTGGTCATCATGATTCCTTTGGCGGGATGGCGTACCAGCAAGCAAGTGCGTGCCTGGTCTCGGTACCGGAAACATGCGGATGGCCAGATGCTTGAGGACCGATGGATGAAGGATGGTCCAGGAATGCGATCACGTCCAAGACCCATATCCCATCGACGCGATAGGCAAATTGAATAGTGGCGTGGAGCGGTTGGCGCGCCTGGCGAGATAGAGCCCTGGAGGTTCTTGCCCGCAAAGGAGGCGGCGGAAAGTGCATGCCGCGGCTGGATGGATGTTCGCCGGCGGCATGTGCGTTCTCCCCGAAGTGCTCAAATGGCCGCGTACCGCAGCCGATGCCTGGCGCCCGGGGGCCGAACTTCCGTGCCGTTTCGGATCGGTTGCCATCCCGGCGTTCACCCGATGGCGATGTGGTCGCGGGGCAAGCCTCAAGGGGGCCCGATCGCGATGGTGCCCGGCGACGGTGATGGCCAGAAATGAGCAGGATATGTCCCCAAACCGTCACAGTTAGAGCCTCAGTGAAAACCCGTAGAACGTAGACTGGTCTCACCAGCGGTCAGAAGATTGYTGATCCTGGCGGGCACAGGGACCTGGTGGCAGAAGTCACGGGGTTTTGCACAAGTTGACGCGGACTGGATGGCACTGAGTGTTGCCTCTTTTCGCAGATGAATCTTTGTCTTCGTGTACCTGTGGAAGCATAGGCTTGGCCGGGGCGGCGGCAGGTGCTGCCTTGGTTTGTGACAGATACCGGGCGCGAGCCCGACTGAGGACAGAGTCATCATGATGATGCGGAATCGGAATACCTCCTTCCTATTTGGAGGCAATGCTCCCTACGTCGAGGAACAATACGAAGCGTACCTTGCCGACCCGAACACGGTGTCGGAGGAGTGGCGCGGGTATTTTGACGCGTTGCAGGGGGTGCCGGCGGTTGATGGCTCGGACGCAGGCGACGTCGCACACGCGCCGGTGGTGTCTCGCTTCGTCGCGTTGGTCAAGCAGCCGCGGACCGGAGGGCGCTCGGAGAACGACGTACTGAGTTTCGCCCGCAAGCAGGTCGCCGTACAGGCCTTGATTTCGGCCTATCGCATGGTCGGTACCCGCAATGCCCATCTGGATCCGCTGAGCTGGACGGCGCCGGTGCCGGTGCCTGAATTGAACCCGAGCTACTACGATCTGTCGCAAGCGGACATGAACACGAAGTTCAGCATGTCGGGCGCCCATTTCTCGGACGAGGATGCAACGCTTGGCGATCTGGTGCAGGCGCTGACAGAGACGTATTGCGGGACGCTGGGCGCCGAGTTCATGCATCTGGCCGATCCGGATCAGCGTAACTGGTGGTCGATGCGTCTCGAGTCTTCGCGCTCGAAAGCTACCCTGGACAGGGGTGACAAGCTGCATATCCTCGAACGGCTGACGGCCGCCGAGGGTCTCGAAAAATACCTGCATGCCCGCTATGTCGGCCAGAAGCGCTTTTCGCTTGAAGGTGGCGAAGCGCTCATCGTCCTGCTGGATGAGTTGGTCGCATACGGTGCCACCAAGGGAATCAAGAGCTCAATTCTCGGCATGGCACACCGGGGGCGTCTGAACGTCCTCGTCAATATCGTCGGGAAGCCGCCGGCTGCGTTGTTCGACGAGTTCGAGGGGAAAACCGCGAGTCTTCTTCCGGCGGGCGACGTCAAATATCACAAGGGCTTTACCGGCTTGCTCCCGACGGCAACCGGGCCGGCGGAAGTCACGCTCGCGTTTAACCCGTCGCACCTTGAAATCGTCAACCCGGTTGTTCAAGGTATCGCTCGCGCGCGCGCCGAAGTACTGGGGCAAGGTGCGGGCGCTGTCCTGCCGGTGGAGATCCACGGGGACGCCGCGATCTCGGGGCAGGGCATTGTCATGGAGACGATGAACCTGGCGAATACCAGGGGCTACGGCACGGGCGGCACGATCCATGTGGTTGTGAATAACCAGGTTGGCTTCACCACTTCCGACCCGAGAGATGTCCGCTCGTCGTTCTATTGCACCGACATCGCCAAGATGATCGAGGCACCGGTCCTGCATGTGAACGGCGACGACCCCGAGGCGGTCATTGCCGCAACGCGCCTGGCAATCGATTTTCGTGCGACGTTCAAGAAGAGCGTCGTGATCGAACTGGTCTGCTTCCGCCGCCATGGCCACCAGGAACAGGACACGCCGAGCATCACGCAGCCGTTGATGTATCGCTCCATCGCGGGCCACCCGGGTGCCCGCACCCTCTATGCAACGAAGCTTGTGGACGAGCGGATTCTGACGGAGGAAGACGTGGAGAGGTACGTCCATGACTACCGCGAGCGTCTTGACGCTGCGCAAACCGCGGAAGAGAGGAAGCCGGCCGGCCAGAAGGACGRAGAGGTGAGCTGGCCGCAGCTGCTCGATGGCAACGTCGACCGCATCTATTACGCGCCGCCCTTGCCGGACCTCGTTCAAAAGCTCGCACTCAAGATCACCAGCGTTCCCGAGCATTACGCGCTGCATCCGCTGGTTGGCAGGGTGATATCCGCTCGTCGCGAGATGGCGCAAGGCAAGCGTCCGCTGGACTGGGGCATGGCCGAGCACATGGCCTTTGCCTCGCTTCTCGCCGCTGGCATCGACGTGCGCCTGAGCGGTCAGGACAGTGAGCGCGGTACGTTCAGCCATCGTCATGCGGTACTCCACGATCAGAAACGGTCGATTCGGGGAGTGGGCACATATGTCCCGCTGCACCATGTGTCGGATGACCAAGGGCGGTTCTCGGTCACCAACTCGGTTCTGTCGGAGGCGGCGGTTCTAGGCTTCGAGTACGGATACTCGATTGTCCGGCAAAACGCGCTCGTATTGTGGGAGGCGCAGTTCGGCGACTTCGCGAACGGGGCGCAGGTTGTCATCGACAATTTTCTGTCTGCGGGCGCTGCGAAGTGGGGGCAGCATAGCGGTGTCACGATGCTGCTTCCGCACGGTCAGGAAGGGGAAGGCCCGGAACACGCGTCCGCGCGCCTCGAGCGCTACCTGCAACTGTGTGCGCAGGAGAACATGCGGGTCTGTCAGCCCACGACGCCGGCTCAGATTTTCCATCTGCTGCGCATGCAGGCCGTGCAGCGCGATCGCGTGCCGCTTATCGTGATGACGCCAAAATCGCTTCTGCGGCACCCGGAGGCTGTCAGCAGCCTCGATGATCTCGCCGCGGGCCGGTTCAACGAGATTCTTGCCGAATCGCCTACGGAGGAAGCGGCGTCCAAGGTCGATCGGGTCATCCTGTGTTCGGGCAAGGTCTACTTCGAACTTCTGGAGCGTCGGCGCAAGGCCGAAAAGGACAATATCGCGCTGATTCGCGTTGAACAGTTGTATCCGTTCCCCGCGAAGCAGATCAGTGCAGAACTGGAACGCTATCCGAATCTGAAGAGTGTGGTCTGGTGTCAGGAAGAGTCAAAGAACCAGGGTTCGTGGAATTTCGTCATGGAACAGTTGCTGGACATCGTGAAGGCACCTGCAGCGCTGCGCTATATCGGCCCCGAGGCAGCCGCATCGACCGCACCGGGTTACCGGTCGATGCACGTTGCGCGTCAGGAAAAGTACCTGCACGCAGCGATTGACGAGTAAAGGCAGCAGGGGCGAGTCGGAGACGATGTCACTGATTCGCCTTCCTCGTCTCGATCCGCTGCGCTGGACCGTGCCAGCGCCGGCGCCTGAATCAGACCCGCGCTACCACGATCTGTCCCAAGCGTGTCCAGTGCGGGTATTCGAAACCTGAGTCACCGCGTACATCGGCGTCGACCGGAGCCACCGGCCCGATCGGCGTTGAAGCCAAACCACTCGTTTTCGGGGTAAAGCATGAGCACATCACAAAAGGTTGTCGTCGTTACCGGCGCATCGCAAGGTATCGGCGCCGAAGTCGTCAAGGCATTTCGAAAGCTCGACTACCGCATTGTTGCGACCGCACGTTCGATCAAGCCGTCGGACGACCCGGACATCCTGACGGTAGCCGGTGATATCGGTGATCCGGCGACCGCCCGACGTGTCATCTCGGAAGGTGTCGCGCGATTTGGCCGGATTGACACGCTGGTGAACAACGCCGGCATCTACATCGGGAAGCCTTTCACCCAATACACCGCCGAAGACTACGCTGCCGTGATGAATGTGAATGTCGCGGGCTTCTACTACGTCACGCAACTCGCAATCGCCGAAATGGAGAAGCATTCGAGCGGCCATGTGGTCAGCGTGACCACCAGCATCGTTGACCATGCGATCAGCGGCTTGTATTCGGTACTGGCAGCCCTGACGAAAGGTGGTCTGAACGCCGCCACGAAGTCGCTGGCGATCGAGTACGCCAAGAAAGGTATTCGCGTGAATGCCGTCGCGCCGGGGGTCATCAGGTCGCCGATGCACGCGCCGGAAACCCACAAGGCGCTGGATGCGCTCCATCCGATGGGACGCATGGGCGAGATGAGCGATATCGTCGACGCTATCCTGTTCCTCGATTCGGCACCGTTCGTCACGGGAGAAATCCTGCACGTCGACGGCGGCCAGAGTGCTGGTCACTAAGAGGCGCCGCCAAGGTCCCCTTTGCAGTTGCCGCCGGCAGACAAGACCGCGGGCAATTTTCATGAGCCCCTCGTGGAGGATAACGAGGGATTCAAAGCCAACACGCAGTAACGCATCCGGCCTCATCGAGCCATCGCCCGGCACCTGGGCGCCACGCTCCCGATGACGGATGCGCATCACGCCTAATCCAAGGACGAACGGGAATGCCCCAGACCCAATTCACAAGTGCCAAAGACGAACTTGTCGCCCGCTTTATCCCCTTTTTGCAAGAGGTCAAGGACATGACCACGAGCACTGAGGTCGAGCAATGGCTGAATACGAAGCATGGCGTTGAAAGCGAGTTGTACAAGGACTTGTCGCGACTGATTACCCTCGGTGTGCGGGAGGGGTGGGCGGCCGATGTCGAAATCGCGGGACCGCGCTACCGCCGCTCGCGACTCGGCCTGCCCTGCGCGGAGACGCTCTTCTTCAGCATCACGGCGGTGCTGATGGACAGCACCGATAATGCCCAGGACAACCCCGAAGGCAGCTTCCGTGGCGACTATCACTCGCACCCGTATGGCGAGTTCAATCTCGTGGTGCCGCTCAATGAAGGCGCCGCGCTCGCGGGTCCGAACGGCTGGTGTTATGGCGGCTGGACGGCACCGGCGCCGGGAAGCCACCACTACCCGGAAGCCAAGGGCGGCGCTGTCATCTCGCTTACGTTCCTGCCCGCGGGACGGATTGCGTTCGACGTCGAGCCGCCGCAGCATTGAAGCGCTCAGGGATGTGCGATGGGCTGACCTGGCAGACGCCCGGGCCCGGTCAGATCAATATGCGCGCGGTTCGCGAGCGGGCGTGGTTGCAACGCCGTCGGCTGCGTACTCGACGCGATTCCTGCCAAGCTCCTTGCTTCGGTACAGGGCCTCGTCAGCACGCGAGATCATGCCGTGAATGGTATCCCCATCCTGCACGCAGGCCACGCCGAGGCTTGCGGTCATCCGTCCCGTCACAGAGAAGTCGCGCGCCGAGACCGCATTGCGCAGCCTTTGGGCAAACAGAACGGCGTCCCGCAGGCCGGTATCGGAGCAGATCAGCAGGAACTCTTCGCCGCCCCAGCGGCCGATGGTATCCGTCGCCCGCTTGACTTCGAGGATGCAGCGCGCCATTTCGACAAGCACCCGGTCGCCAACCTGGTGACCGTGGGTGTCGTTGACGGATTTGAAGCGGTCTACGTCGATCAGGATGATCGAGAACAGGCTGCCATCGCGTCGGGTGCGTTCCAGCGCGCTGGTCAGCACTTCATTCAAGTGCCGCCGGTTGAATACGCCAGTGAGCTGGTCGGTCTTGGAAAGCGCTTCGAGCTGCCGGTTCTTCTCGAGCAGTTCCGCCTGGGTAGCCTGGATTTGCGCGAAGGCTTCGGCGCTGATCTGAATGGCCTCGCGCGCGGCCATTTCCGCTTCCGTGCGCTGCGCAATGATCAACTTCAACCTGCGCAGTACCTGGTTGAAGCCGTTGATGACGCTGTCGAACTCGGTGCGGCCCAGCCCGGCAAGCTCGTCAAGATGGTCGCCGTGGCTGGAGGCAAGCTCGAACAGGGCTGCCCGCAGATGCTCGAGTGGCCGGAAGACCATGCGCAGCCCGAAGGTCAGCAAGAGCACCAGCGCGACGTCGATGGCGGCCACCTCGGTTACCCCCTGGACCATCGCCGCGCGCAAGGCCTTGTGCATATTGTCGCGGGTGAAATGGATGACGGCCTTGCCGATCGCCTGGTTCCTGCGCGCCGGATCGATGTCGTCCGGCGGGTAGAGCGTCACCTCGCCCAGGGCGTCGCGCCCACTGGCCTCGGCGCAGGATAGCGCGCCTGGCGCGGGAACCTGGCCCGCGGCCATCGCGCGGCGGACTTCCGCATAGACCTCCTGGCGGTCGGGGGAGAAAATGCAGGCTTCGGTGACCTCCGGATGGATCAGGGTTGACTCGAGCCTGGTACGCAGGATCCCTACGTTCAGCGCCCAGGTCGGCTCCGCCAGGCTCTGCCCGAGTCCTTCCAGGACTTCCGCGCGTGTCCGCTCGAAACGCTGCTCGAGGTCCTGCCGCAGCAGCCATTGCCGATGCACGGCAAAGGCGCCCAGCGTTGTCGTCGTGGCAACGATAAGCAGCACGATCATCCTGTTCCGGATCGAATGAACCGGTGGCGGCAGTGGCATGAAATGCGCGATCTCGGGTAATCAGGGAAACATTCTATTCGTCTGCCGCCTTGTCGAACAATTGCCGGAACCTGGCGAGTTCCGGATGCGATTCCTCGTACTTCTTGCTGAATCCGATGTGGACGGTTTCGCTCTTGATGGTCATGGCGCGCCTGGACTTGTAGCGCATGCGCTCCGGGAGGCCCTGGGCTTCCAGTGTGACCAAGGCCTCGTTGATGACGACACTGGGGTTGACCACGCAGTCGATCTCCCGCACCAGCATCTTCTTGACCAGATCCTGGAATTCATGTCCCTCGACGATGCCGATCTTGCCTTCGCTGGCAAGCTGGAAAAAACGCTTGCCGGGCGCCAGGTAGCCACGCTGGTTGCCGAATTTCAGGCCGGCGAAATCGTCCGGAAAGGTATTGAACGTGCGGCCTTCAATCGAATCGCGGTTGCAATGGACCGCGACATCTTCGGTGTAGAAAGGCTTGGAATGATTCAGGAACGGCCGCTCCTGGGGGCGGTAATACACGCCCAGCACGCCCGCGCTGTTGCCGTTCTTTGCTTCCTCGACGGTGCGCGCCCACGACGCAAACCGGATCTGCACCTTGTATTCCGGGATCCGTTTGAGGACGCGCTGCAGGTTTTCGACATAGGACCCTTTGGGCATGCCGTTCTCTTCGTAGGATTGCGGCCGTTGGCCGGCCTCGGAGTACAGCAGAATGGTTGTCTGCGCCAGGGCGAGAGGGGCAGTCCAGAACACGCAAGCTGCGCAGATGATCCGGCAAGGACGGGAGAGATGCATGGCGTCAGGTGATGCAATGGAAGGTACAATGCCCGGCCCCTGCGCGGCCGTGCGTTGTCCCGCGAGCCGGCGCAGCGTGGGCCCCTGCGACCATAACGGCAATTTCTCCAAATGGTTTAGCTCTTTAAAGGGGGGGCGTGGGGCCCGCCGCTGGCTGCGCTTCCGCCGTTTGAGCGATGAGTGCCGAAGCCTGGGTCAGGAAGCATTGTGTTGGAGTCATTCTCGTCGCCCACGAGGCCGCCCTCCGGTGGGGACTACAATCCAGATCACCATGGGTATCGCACCGCGCGATCACGCCGTGGCATCACCACAACGACCACCATGCGCATCCCACCATTGAAGGCGATCATCGCCTTCGAAAGCGTCGCGAGAACCAAGAGCGTGAGCCGCGCCTCGGAGGAACTGGGGCTCACCGCCTCCGCGGTGAGCCACCAGATCAGCAACCTCGAAGCAGTCATTGGCCAGCCGCTGTTCTTCCGCCAGGGCCGGGGCCTGGTCATGACGCCGCTTGGCGAGCAGTACCTGCGCGAGGTGACGGGCGCGCTGGCGGACCTCAACCGTGCCACCGAGCGCGCATCGAGCCAGGCGAACGTGGAAATCCTCCGTGTCCACACCAGCCCGAGCTTCGGGCTGATGTGGCTGTTGCCGCGGCTGACATCGTTTCATGCCGACAATGGCGATATCCGGCTGAACCTGTCGTGTTCGTACGAGGACGTGTCGTTCACCAGCGGATACTACGACGTGGACATCCGCTACGGCTACGCTCACTGGCGGGACCTCCAGGTCAAGACGCTGCGCAACGAGTCCATCACTCCGCTGGCGTCCGAAGCCTATCTTCGCGCGCATCCGGTCCATGCGCCGGCCGACCTCCTGGGAGAGCGCCTGATCTGCTCCGAGACGCCGCTGGTCCAGTGGCAGCAATGGTTTGCCCGATTTGGCGTGGCCCACGTCCACAAGACATTCGACTTCTCGTTCGACCGCTCATACATGTCGCTGGAGGCCGCCGCGCTCGGGCACGGCATCGCGCTGGAAAGCACGCTGCTTGCATCGGTGCTGATCCGCAACGGGCGCCTCGTGCCGGTCTTCGACGCGTCGCACGGCGTGGAGGTCGGCGGCCATCATGTCGTCTATCCGACGCAGAATGCGGATCTCCCGCGCGTGGCGCGGTTCCTGGCATGGATGGACCGGGAGATGCAGGCAGGGGCCAGCCGCTTGCCGCAAGTGCTGATTGATCCGCCTTTCTCGCCGCCCGTCCGTTGATTCATCTGAAAATTTCTCAGCCATAGCTGAGGCGTATCGCGTTGATCGGTGCCGGGCCAGGCACCACACTGAAGCCATCATTTCAACAGTCAGGAGACAGAAATGCTGGTTGATAAAAAAGTCGTCATCGTCACAGGCGCCGCCTCCGCGCGCGGCATCGGCAAGGCCACCGCGAAGGCGCTGGCCGCGCAGGGTGCGCTGGTCGTGATCCTCGATCTTCGCCTTGAAGACGCCCAGGCCGCGGCCGGGGACCTGGGCGACCAACACCTGGGGCTGGCCTGCGACGTGACCGACAAGGGCGCCTGCGAGCGCGCGGCACAGGCGGTCATCGCGCGCTATGGCCGGATCGATGCGCTGATCAATAATGCCGGCATCACGCAGCCGCTGCGCACGCTCGATATCCAGGGCGGCAATTTCGATGCGGTGGTGGACGTCAACCTGCGCGGCACGCTCTATATGTCGCAGGCCGTGCTGCCCCAGATGAAGACGCAGAAGGGCGGCAGCATCGTGTGCATGTCTTCCGTTTCCGCGCAACGCGGCGGCGGCATCTTCGGCGGCCCGCACTACAGCGCAGCGAAGGCCGGGGTGCTGGGCCTGGCGCGCGCGATGGCGCGCGAGTTCGGCCCCGACAGCATCCGCGTCAACTCCATCACGCCCGGACTGATCCAGACCGACATCACCGGCGACAAGCTCACCCCCGACCTGCGCGCCGACATCATCAAGGGCATCCCCCTGGGACGCCTGGGCGATGCCGCCGACGTCGCAAACGCGTGCCTGTTCCTGGTGAGCGACCTGTCCACCTACCTGACCGGCATCACGCTCGACGTCAACGGCGGCATGCTGATCCACTAGTTTTCCCCTCATAGCCGCCCGCAGAGGCGGTCATACCGCAAGCCCGTGCACCCGGACCTACCGGGGCACATGGCAGGAGACACACATGAAAACCAAGTATGCGGCTTCGCCCCTGGCGGGCGATGCGCCCCCGCGCACCGATGCGGCCACCTTCGAATCCCGGACCTACGCCAAGGTGGTCCGCCGGCTGATCCCCTTCCTGATGCTGTGCTACCTCGGTGCCTACCTGGACCGGGTCAATGTGGGTTTTGCCAAGCTGCAGATGCTCAGCGACCTGCATTTCAGCGAAACCATCTACGGACTGGGCGCCGGCATCTTCTTCCTTGGCTATTTCCTCTTCGAAGTGCCCAGCAACGTCATCCTCCACAGGGTCGGTGCCAAGCGCTGGCTTGCCCGGATCATGCTCACCTGGGCGGTGATCTCCGCGAGCTTCGCGTTCGTCAGCACGCCCACCTCCTTCTACGTGCTGCGCTTCTTGCTCGGCGTGGCCGAAGCGGGCTTCGCACCGGGCGTGATCCTGTACATGACGTACTGGTTCCCGTCGGCGCGGCGCGCCAAGGCCCTGTCGATGTTCTTCATGGCGATTCCGCTGGCGGGGATCGTGGGGGGGCCGCTGTCCGGCTACATCATGCATGCGTTCCACGGTACCGCGGGGCTGGCCGGCTGGAAGTGGTTGTTCATGATGGAAGCGCTGCCGTCCCTGGTCCTCGGCGTTGCCATCCTGCTCTATCTCGACAACGGCATCCAGGCCGCGAAGTGGCTCACCGATGCCGAGAAGGCGCTGCTGGCACGCAACGTCGAAGCCGACAACGCCCACAAGGTGGACCATATCTCGATCCGTTCCTTCCTGGCCGACCGCAGGCTGTGGCTGATGGCGGCCATCTACTTCTGCGTGGTGCTCGGCCAGTACGGGCTGACGTTCTGGCTGCCGACGATCATCCGCAAGTCCGGCGTGGCCGACCCGCTGTGGGTGGGCATCTTCACCGCGCTGCCGTACCTGTGCGCCATCGTGGCATTGCCGCTCGTCGGCATGAGCGCCGACCGCCACCGCGAGCGCCGCTTCCACCTGATCGTCCCGATGATCGTGGCCGCAGCCGGCTTCGCCACGCTGCCGATGCTCAACGGCGTGGCCGCATCGCTGATCTGCCTGTGCATCGCCGCGGCCGGCATCCTGGCCTCGTCCTCGCAGTTCTGGTCGCTGCCCACGGCGCTGCTGGGCGGCATGTCGGCAGCGGCCGGCATCGCGGCGGTCAACTGCGTGGCCAACCTGGCCGGCTTCTTCTCGCCCGCCATCGTCGGCTGGCTCAACGACCTGACAGGCAAATCCACTGCCGGGCTGGTGTTTATCTCGGTGACGGTCGTCGCGGGCGCGATGCTGGTACTCCTCGTGCCGGCCAGGATCGTCAACCGCTGAGCGCGCCGCACCGCCATCCTTATTTCATCCTCTGATTCACTGCAGGAGACAACATGAACCACGCAACATCCGACACCGTAGTGCCACTTGCCGAACGCGCCTACCGGATCCGCCGCAACGCCCTCCTGATGGGCGAAGTGCAGGGCCAGGGCTACATCGGGCAGGCCCTGGACATCGCCGATGTGCTCGCCGTCGCCTACTTCGGTGCCATGCGGTACCGCGCGGACGACCCCGAGTGGGAAGGCCGCGACCGCTTCCTCCTCTCGAACGGGCACTACGCGATCGCACTGTACGCGGCGCTGCTCGAGGCCGCTATCCTGCCCCCCGAAGAACTGGAAACCTACGGCAGCGACGACAGCCGCCTGCCAATGTCCGGGATGGCCAGTTACACCCCGGGGATGGAGATGTCCGGCGGGTCCCTGGGGCAGGGCCTGACCATCGCGGTCGGCCGTTGCCTGGGCCTCAAGCGCAAGGCCTCCGACGCGTTCGTCTACACGCTGTTCTCCGACGGCGAGCTGGACGAAGGCGCCATCTGGGAAGGCATCCAGTCGGCGAGCCACTGGAAGCTTGATAACCTGATCGCCATGGTCGACGTCAACAACCAGCAAGCCGACGGCCCGTCGACGCAGATCATGGCCTTCGAGCCGCTGGTCGAGAAGATGGAGGCCTTTGGCTGGTTCACACAGCGCGTGGACGGCAACGACATCGACGCCGTGGCAGCCGCCTTCGACGCCGCGCGGGCCCATCAGGATGCCCGCCCGCGCATGATCATCTGCGATACGCGCATGGGGTGCGGCGTGCCGTTCCTCGAACAGCGCGAGAAGAACCATTTCATCCGCGTGGATGCCCACGAGTGGCAACTCGCACTGCAAGCACTGGAAGCCGGGAGACAAGCATGAGCACCACTACCACCGACAAGCCGAAGCTGAAGACATCGGCCATGATCGCCTCCATCGCCGGCGCAGGACAGGCCGCCCGCTCCGCCCCGTTCGGGCATGCACTGGTGGAACTGGCGCGCAGGAAAGCCAACGTGATCGGCATGACCGCCGACCTGGGCAAGTACACGGACCTGCATATCCTTGCGCAAGCCCTGCCCGAGCGCTACTACCAGATGGGCATGGCCGAGCAGTTGCTGATGGGCGCGGCGGCCGGCTTCGCGCACGAAGGCGCCCAGCCGTTCGTCACCACGTACGCGGTATTCGCCACGCGCCGCGCCTACGACTTCATCCACCAGGCCATCGCCGAAGACAATCTCGATGTGAAGATCGTCTGCGCTCTGCCCGGCCTCACCACGGGATACGGGCCCAGCCACCAGGCGGCCGAGGACCTTGCGCTGATGCGGGCAATGCCGAACATGACCGTCATCGACCCGTGCGATGCGCTCGACATCGAGCAGATGGTGCCGGCCATCGCCGCGCACAAGGGCCCGGTCTACGCGCGCCTGCTGCGCGGCAACGTGCCGGCGGTGCTTGACGAGTACGACTACAAGTTCGAACTCGGCAAGGCCAAGCTGCTGCGCGACGGCGCCGACGTGCTGGTCATCTCCTCGGGCATCATGACCATGCGCGCGCTCGAAGTGGCCAAGGCGCTGGAGGCCGACCGCGTCGGCGTGGCGGTGCTGCACGTGCCCACCATCAAGCCGCTGGACACGGCGACGATCCTGCGCGAAGCCCGGCGCTCCGGACGGCTGGTGGTGGTGGCCGAGAATCACACCGTGATCGGCGGCCTGGGCGAGGGCGTGGCCGCGGCAATGATGCGGGCGGGCGTGCATGCGCCATTCCGCCAGATCGGCCTGCCCGATGCGTTCCTCGCTGCCGGCGCGCTGCCGACACTGCATGACCGCTACGGGATCTCCGCCGGCGTGATGGCGACCACCATCAAGGGCTGGCTGGGGTGAGGGCGATGGCCGCCGGACGCCGCGGCGTTTGCCGGCTGAGCGGGGCGGCGGTCATTGTCCCGCTGCCGGCGTTCTTGATGAAAGGCCGCCGGCAGAAGCACCGGGTAATGCATAGCCAATCATGAACAGCGCGGCTTCCAGCGCCTGTAATTGGTTGCGCCGGGCTCCGAGCCGCATGAACTGGCTGACCTTCGCACCGGAATGGTCGAGGACGGCGGCGAGCAAGCGACTTGCGCGCAGATTCCATTCGGCATGCAGCGGACCGGATTTCAGCCGGGGAAAGGCAAGCGATCCTTCACTGGGATTTCGACGCTTCGGGTTGCTTTCCTTGACGGCCTCCTTGGCTGGCGCCCAGGGGAAACCAAGTCCGGCGGGCACCGCGCTTTTTCCTTCGGCCTGGCAGAATTTCGTCACCGCCCACCCTAGTGCCGCAGCGACCCGGCTGTCGTAGATGACAAGCTCGTCGCAGACGAGTGAATAGACTTTCGTCATGCCCGCATTGAAGCGCAGTTCGCGTGCCGTGAGAAGCGGATGACGCATGTCGCCTCTGTTCAACGCATTACGCACATCGATAATCAATTGTGCCAGGCCTGCTTCGTTCATATTCAACCACTGGACGTTGCCGCCAGTCACGCCACCCCACTTCATGACATCGGCCGCGGCGAGGCAAACGCCGGCGTCATCGGCGGGCGTGCCGAGGGACTCAGTCAAATCTTGTCGAAGTGCTTCCCGCGCGGCGAGGTTCGATTGAAACGTTCGACCAGCATCCACGCCGAGGCGCGCAATGGCCGGGTGGCTCCATTTGTACTTGGCAAACGCATCGTACAAGCTGTCGCATTGCCAATGCCGTCCGGATTGTCGGTCGGTGTACTCGTGCCGGAACATATCGGTGTCGAGATGCCGCCCCATCCACGCGACAAAGCTCTGCACGTCGTCCCTGCCTGGCTCCGCCAGCTTCATTTATCGTTTCCTCTTGAAAATCCCGGGCCGACGGCGTGCCACACGGCAGTATCGGCAATCCGCTTCGCGCCTTGAATCCGGGGTGAACTGCGGTACGGGATCGGAGCAAGCACTGCGCCGTGAGCTTTTGACGGCCCCGGATATCTTGTCGCCGAGAATGGAGTCACTAAGCGAGGCGATCATATTGCTGCATCCGGCCCCGGGAGGCCTGCATGGACGTCAGCCAACCTCGACCCGCGTTTCGCCACCGTTCATATGTCTATCTGCGGGGCCTCGAACGCGTTCAACAATGCACGTACCTTGGGCGGTACGAGCCTGCGCGACGGCGTTAGCGCGTATACCTTCAACGGGGACGAAAGAAACGTGGGGAACAAGCGAACAAGCTCCTCTCGCTTGACATGGTCTTCGACGTACGTTGACAGCAATCTCACAACGCCGAGGCCTTCAGTTGCGGCGCGCACCCGAATCCCGACGTTTGGCGTCCTTACGCTCGGGCGTACCGGGATTCGTCCGATCTCGCGCCCATCGTCAAAGATATCCCAGAACGTGTCCTCGCCGTCCACGATCATCGGCCAGGATTCGATATCCTGCAATTGTCGTGGGAGGCCACGCTTGGCAATCAATGCTGGTGCGGCATAAAAGGCGCGGTCCATCGCCATCAGGCGTTTGCTCACCAGCGAACTGTCCGGCAATCCGGCGTCGGTTTTGACGAATGCAATGTCGTATCGTTGTTCGAGGAGATCGGGAATCTCCCGGGTATCGTCGATCTCAACCTTCAAGTCCGGATAAGCCTTGAGCAGTTTCATCAGCGCGGGCGCCAGGTGAAGCCATCCAGTCTCGTATGGCGCCGCCAGCCGCAAGGTGCCCGATACCTGTTGCTGGGTTGACTTCGCGTCGTTGTCCGCTTCACGCAGTTCATTGAGCAGCGGCGCGATCCGGGCATAGAGCATTTCGCCCAGATCCGTCACCCGGACCTTGCGTGTGGTCCGGTCAAGCAATCGATTGCCCAGCCGCGCTTCCAGGCGGGTAAGCGAAATACTGATCGATTGCTTTGGAATGCCGGCACGATCGCCGGCGGCCGTAAAGCTACCGGCCTCCACGACCCTGCAGAAATTTTCCCAATCTCTCCAGTCCGCGGTCTCATCATGTCTCTTGTGCAACATAGTCCTACGCGGCACCTAAGGCCGCTCGAAAGTCAGATCATTGGCGAACCGGACCGCGCCTTTCCAGCCGAAGCCGACGTTGGCGCCCGAACAAGACGAAGCATCAGGCGCGCGTCTTCCAGCTCCGCGCCGTCGTGTCAACGATCGACGTATTGTCTGGCGTAGGTCGACTCCCAGCCGCCACCGAGTACCTTGCATAGCGTAATGAGGTTGGCGGCGGCGGTTGCCCTGCTCAGCTCAAGATTGCGCTGCCCTTCGAGCAACTGTTTCTGCACGTTCAGGACGTTGAGGTAATCGATGGCGCCAGCCTTGTACCGTTGCTGCGCGATCGAGAGCGCGCGCTGGTTCAGGCTCACGACCTCGGTCAGCCGGTCGCGCCGCCGCTGCTCGGCATCGTAGGCGAGCAGCGCGTCGTCAACCTCGCGCCAGGCTTCGAGCAGGGTGCGTTTGTAGACGATCGCGGCTTCCTGTTGCTGCGCCTCGCGCAGATGCAGCATCCCCTTGAGCTTGCCGCCCTCGAAGATGGGAAGCGAGAT